>NZ_JAKFGB010000016.1 GCF_022267515.1 Rubinisphaera margarita
GATGACCAGCGACGGTGTACCCGGGAGGTCGTGCAGGGGGGCACGATGGAGTTCACGTACAGCTATACCGACAGCTCGAATGCCGCCGGTCCCAATAGTTGGAAGCGCAAGACGGTCGAAACCCGGCCGGATGGATCGCAGTATACCGTCTTTACCAATGCCGCCGGTCTGCCGATGCTGGCCGATCTTGGGGATGGCTCGTCCCACTGGATCTCCTTCACGAAATACGATGCGGAGAACCGGGTGATCATGGAGGCCAGTCCCTCGGCCGTCACCGGTTACAGCGAAGCGGCCGCTGATCTGCTGGAATTTAACTCCGGCACCGGCAAATACACCTACCTGCGGGACGATGAGGGCCTCATCCGGCTGTACTCCGTGCACACGCCCTCGGGCTACACCTCCAGCGAGCGGATCCAGCAAGGACAGCTGGGGGCCGAGATTAAGCTGCGGGATTACGCTTATGCGGCCTGTCCAGAGAGCGGCTACGACAACGTCTATGTGATGTCGCAGCAGACGGCCTATCCGTCTGACTCCAACCAGACCGAGACGATCGTGACCTCGTATGCCTACACGTGGTACTCGGGAACGTCGCAGATCCAGCAGTGGACGACGACGCTGCCGGTGATCCCGGTCTCTCAGAACGGCTCGGGCGTGGCGAACACAAGGAAGATTTACTACGACAGCAACGGCTATGCAACCTGGACGATGAACGAACGGGGGTATATCACTCGCACGAAATACGACATCCCAACCGGCGCCGTCACGCAACTGATTCGGGACGTCGACACGTCGGTTGAAACGGATCACCCCACCGGTTGGACGACGCCGTC
>NZ_JAKFGB010000017.1 GCF_022267515.1 Rubinisphaera margarita
GCAAGGAAAACGCGGACAGAACGCCCGTAAACTCGACTCAATCCGAAAATCGCTGATGCCTATACAACCCTCGCTGCCATCATGCCAGCAAATCACCCGCATCAGCGCAAAATTCCACGAGTCGATTTTCGCCAAGGCCAATGTGAGGGCGTCGAATTTCTTCCCCCACGTTACCGCTTACGACGGATAGCTATAATACGGCATCCACTTGATCGCTCCGCCGATCTGGACACGGACAAATCCATCAAGCGTAAATCCACTCGTGTTCGTCGTTATTGGTTTACTCGCATCTGCAGCGGACGACGCACTGAAGTGGCAGAATGCTCGAGAATTATTCACTTGGATCAATTGCAAAACGTTCTGATCCTTGGCCGTATGCACTTCCAAACCGGCGCCAGGTGTCTCATCATCACTGTTGAGAATAATCCCATTCCCATAACTGATGTACATTGTTTGTGAATTCGTACTCAGCGTACCGAAGACTCTGAAAATCGATGACCACATCGACAGATAGTCGGCCGCGTTGTTAACGAACCCAAAATATTTGTTAGCCCCGGCGTCCCCGCGGTAGAAGAAACGGCCCTTTGTGGTGCCATTCTCCACAAATTTCATATCGATATTCTGATCTGTGCCGCTGGACTCCAGCTGGAATACTGGTGAATTTCCTTTGACATGAAGCAACGCTACGGGATCCGAGATGCCGATACCCACCATCCCCGTGCCGTCGGGCAACAACGCAATATCCCCGTCGGTATCCAAGCTTGAAATACTGTTCGCCGTCAGTTCAAGGTTTCCGACGACTACAGATCCGTCATCATTCGGAACAAGTCTCAAAGCTGCAGCATCCCGTTTCGCCACAGACTTCCACACAGCGGCATCCTCAGTCGCATCAACACACTGATACAGAACTTGATCGATGCTGTTCATCCACGTCGAACCGACGAAATACCCCAAGCTCTCGTCATCCGTGGAGCCAGGAGCCACGTCGTCGATCGTGGGAGCTCGGTCCGCCAAAGTCTTGAAATCGGACGTCAGCATCTGACCGCCATCGCCTGTTGCGTCATCAACGACGCTGAGCCCTTTGTAATTTGCAATCGTAGCCACAGCATCCTCCGAGTCTAAATCGCTTCAAAAGAGGAAGGCCCAAACGGTCGTTCCGACTCCATTTGAACCTCGCGAACAGGATCAACGACACACTTAATCCGCACTGATCGTACACACTGAACATGTGATCGTCAACGAGTTAAAACAAAATCCGATTGGTAATGATCCTCTAGCGTTATTCAAGATGCATACTTGCTGAGTTCTTCTTCTCAACTCAAGTTGATTCAATTTCCTGTCAAGTCCCATGCCCGATGCACTTTCATCAAAAGTGCTTCTTAGTTCCTGAGGGAAGCCGATTCATTTCCTTCCGATGACGCTCTAAGAATTCTTCGAGATCCGAGTGTTTCACCCTCTTGCACGATCCAATTTCATAACAAGCTAGATCACCACGACCTACGAGAGCGTATGCCATACTTAGACTAATCTTCAGCTGACTAGCGACTTCACGGATGGTGTAAAACATGCTGTGCCTTTCTCACTGCGCGAACATGTCGATGTCGTGTCCAGAGATGCTCTGTGAAACCTGTGGGCTCTGCCCTGTCGTCAGTGCCATCGCTCCGGTTAAGACGGTGGCCACGGCGGAAACGTCCTTCCCGTCGATTTCCAACATGGGAAGCGATCGCATCTGCGAATTTTGAGCAGTCGCAGTCCACCGATGCGCATCCGCCGCCATGATCACCAGTCGCAGCAGTTGAGCCGACTGGTAATGACGACGGAGATGATTTGGCGTCTCATTCAACGTCAGCTTCGAGTGCGCGTCGGCGTCGATCGACATGTCAAACCGAAACAGGACCGGATGGTCCTTCCACTGGCGGTCCAGCTGGACACCGCCTTCATAAAGCGGGCTCTTAAACGCGATCACGTATGGCGTGAACCAGACGGTGCTCCGGAAGGCAAACAGCTGCCGCGCCAGAAAGGCTCCCAGCGCCGCCGGCACAAGCGGCTTCGTGACCGTGGCCACCACGCCCAAGGCCACGAACGTCACCATTCCCCGGCCGATGGGGTTCTCCACAAACGCCAAGTAGTTCCAGACGTAGGCGGTCGCCAGCAGATTGATTGTCCATGCGACCAGACCGGCGGTCAGATACGCCCACTCCCAGCTGCGCCAGGTCGTCAGTCGCAGCGGGACGACGGCCTGCCGGTTCTCCGGATGAAAATACAACCTTGGCCAGGATGGCAGTCCCGGCGCGGTCACTCTGATGAATCCTCGGTCAGCAGCCATTGCACCGCCCCCGAATCAGTTCGTGTTTGTCATAGAAGGCCCGCTGCAGGATGGCCGGACGATGGCCCGGCCGCAGGATCAACTGCCGCAGCTTGTGATCGTCGCGGGCAAAGTAGCGGCCGACTTCTTCCGCCGTCAGCAGACGGTGCGTTCCCAAGGACCAGGATTCGCCACTGAGTCCCTGCTGAGTCGCCTGATCAAAGCCAGGCAGCTGTGTGGAGCGAGAGAGTGTGGCTGTTTCTCCCAGGCGCTGGGAGACGTAGTCGAGTGTGGTCTGATCGGCCAGACCGAAGGTCTGCAGGCACCCGGCGTTGCCGATGAAGGTTTCCCAGCCCTGTGGGTAGCGGCTCTTGAGCTGGCCGAGGTCCTGGAGCACCGTGAAGATCTTGAGGCCCAGCCCCGCCATCTGGGCGGCGGCCGTCTCCAGGCAGGCGAGTTTGCCCAGGACGTGGAACTCATCGAGCAGCATCAGGGTCGAAGGGCCGAACTGCTGCGGCTCCTCTTCATGGGCGGCGATCGCCAGCTGGACCACCATTCTCAGCCAGCCGCTCAGTTCGCTCATCCGCATGGCGGGGAGTGTGACGTAGAGCGCCAGGGATTTGCGTTTGAGGTCCCGCAGATCGACCGAGGGACCGGTGAGGCACTCCCGCATGCATTCGATCCCCAGGAAGTCGAGATGTTTGCGGAGGTTGCTGAGCACGGAGGAGAATTCGCCGCCGGAGCGGTCGTAGAACTGACGGGCGGCGTTGCGGACCATGCCGCCGGCGGCGTCCCCGTTGGCCAGCATTTCCTGCTCCAGCCAGTAGCGGGAAGGATGGTCTGGATCGGGAGTGGCCAGCTCGGCGGCCAGGTGCCACACCGTGAGCAGATCCCGGACTTCGGCATACCGCTCGCAGGTGCGGACATGCAGGATGAGTCCGCCCAGGATCTGTTTGCTCGTCTCGTCCCAGTGACGGTCCTTAAAGTCTCCTGACACGATCAGAGAGTCGGCTTGAAGTTTGGCATTGGGAACAAAGGTGCGGGGGTTGTCGGGATCGAGTACTTCCAGAGGATTCAGCGCGATGCGATAGGGACGCGTGCCGGGGCCGGAGACGTCGAAGGGATCGAGGACGCCGACCGGCTGATGAAGTTTCCCGGCTCGCCACGGGACTGAGATTCGGGCTAAATCTCCCTTCGGATCGATACACAGGATCGAGGATGTCGCCGGCAATAGGAACAGGTTCGGCAACAGGACGGATCGCCCCTTCCCGGCCCGACTGCCAGCGATCAGAACGTGGTGCCGATCGTCCAGCAGACCAATGGGTATGCCGCCGGAGATATGGCGGGGAAGCCGCCCATCCGGCTGGCGTGGCTCCTCAACCACCTTGCCCTCCCCCACGCCCAGAAACAGTTTGGCGTGCGGGTTCTTGTCCGGCTCGAATCGCAGCGAGGCGGTCGCGGCCAGATTCGCCGGGGCTTCGAAGTACGCGTGCGGCGGCGTGCCGACGAGCTCTCGATTCTTGCCCCGGGGCAGATCATTGAGCAGATCTGGATTGAGAGATGACATCTGCATCGGAACGCTCCTGACACGATCAGTCAAAACGGGGCAGCTGGGGATTCGCGGCGAGACTGCTCTCGATCACGTAGTGGCCAGGCTGGAAACCGGTCTCCCTCAGGAGTTCGTTCCAGCGTTCCCGTTCCGACTCGGCCACGAAGTAGAGGGCGAGCCCTCCTCCCTTGGCCTGGTAGCGGCGGAGGGAGTCCGACAGCGGACTCGGCACCGTCGGATCCCAAATTTGGGACGCCGACTGGGTGTCGATCATGTCGCTGAGAATGACCGTCAGCAGCCGAGTGTCGGAGGTAACTCCAGTCACACTGCCGACATAGTCGAGTGTGCGGCGGGTCGCCTCGTAGACGTGGGACGCCCCCGGATCAGAACTGCCTTTCAGGAACTGGCTCAGCTCCTGCGGGCTGCGGAAACGTCGCCGCAAGTCAGTCGGCGTCCCCTCAAACAGCACCGCCTGCTCATTCCCGCTGAGCTGACTGATGATCAATCGGTTCTCGGTTCCCATCGAGTCGTTGAAGTAACGATCCGACAGATTGAGGAACAGGTCATAGGCCCGGTCCTCCCAGATCTCGCTGAAGGAGCCGGACATGTCGATCACGATCGAGAGGCAGGCATCGAGTTCCTGGGATTCAAAGGGTGCGGTTTCGCCGACGTCGGGACTCTTGACGCAGCCGCTGAGCAGCAAAAAGGCCAGCAACGTACCAACCGGCCAGTTGAACAGAGTCTTCATGGGACGGACTCCTAGACAAGATGAGAGGTCGAGTAATCGGAATGCCACCAGCCCAGCAGGGCCAGTCCACAGCAGTAGATCAACGTGGCCGCCGGGACCACGAATTCCGGCGCATCGGACCAGCCTTGAGAGGTCTGGCTGGCCAGGCCGAAGTAGAAGATGCCGGCGTCAACAATGATGATCACCCCGGCCGTGAAGGTCAGCAGATAGAACAGGATCGGCGAACGCTGCCGCTGCGACCAGATCGGTCCGTGGCCCTGCAGTTCCGTGAAGATCCGGCACCAGAGCCAGGTGATCACGAAGAACAGCAGCACAGAGACGATGATCGCCAGATCGGCGCGGTCCCAGCCATCGTAGTGACGCGCCAGTCCCGCTCCCGGAATCGGCAGCTGGTAGAGCCGCTTCTGGAAGATCGGCATCAGCACCCGAATGCCGTCAGCGATGATCGTGGCATACACCAGACAGATCACAGGGAGCACCAGCAGATTAGCCACGTAGAAGACGAAGCGTTGTTTGAGGGTTTTGCGTCGCCGCAGCGGCGGAGGCGGCTCATGCCGCCCCGTCGACGAGTAGACGGGATCGAACTGTCGAAAGGCGTCAAACATGGGACGGTCCTTCAAAGAAAATCAGGCGACACGGGCGTTCGGACCGCCGGCCTTGAGTTCGGCGATGGCGGCTTCCAGGTCAGCGATCATTTTGGAGACATCCGGGACACTGTTGGCTTTGGCCGGAATCAGCTGAATGCGGACGAAGGCACCGGCAAACGACCAGCGGCTCGAAGCGGCGCGGGGCGTGGATGCCCCCGCGGACGGTGAGACGTTGGCCACCGGTTGCAGACCATATTTCTTCTGCAGAGCTTTGGCCCGCTTGATGGTGATCCGTTCGTTGTTCTGAGCCAGCATAATCGCTTCCTCGCGTGCGTCATCCGGCGTGCGTTCTTCGGCGAGGATCTTGAGGCTCTCTGCGCAGAAATGTCGGTGCAGCGAGGTTTCCCGTGAGAACTTGAGTCCAAACCGCTCCCAGACAGCGCGGCAGCGGAAGGCCTGGGTCCGGGAGAGGTCGAGATCTTCCAGCAGGTTCTCGAACAGCTCCTGCCGATCGGCAGGCTGAACGACGGTGGCGAACAGATGCAGCATCCCGCCAAAGATCAGCGTTTTCTGCACGCCAACCAGCTGGCACGTGTCCACAATATAAGTGGCAATGTCGGGAATCTGTTCATCGCGAACCTCAGCCGCGGCCTGTTGCTGGTCGGCCGCTGACAACTCGGCCCAGCGGTCGAGGATTTCGCTATGACTTCCGCCGGAAAGAATCATGGCGTAAGGGTTGATGGCCATAGTTAAGTCTCCAATGATTGTTAACGGACAAGCAGATGAGATTTGCAGAAGACTGCGTTCAACCACGGTGGACGTGATGCAGCATCTGCCAGGTCAGATAGATTTCGACGGCCCGCCAGCAGAGCAGGACCATGATCAGCACCGCTGCGGACCAACCGAGGCTGAATGCGGCGGCGACGAACACCAGGACCCACCAGTACCAGTACTGCTGCAGAATCTGAAAACTTACGAAGGATGGTTCACGCAGGACGGACATCATTCACTCCTTAGAAAAGCGGGTGGCTACACCGTGCAGCCACCCGAGATCGTTTCCGGCTACCGCTGTTTAGCGTGACCGACCATGTGGATGTCGTAATCACGCTTCTTGTTGCCGGAGTTGAAGATCGCGATCAGAATGCAGATGATCACGAACAGCAGAAATGCACCGAACCCACTGTTCGGTTCGGTTTCGCTGGCCTGGGCCAGCAGTGTGACGACGCTGAGCATCACGGTCCCCTTTTCACAAAGAGATGTGGTTGTCGCCCTGCCCTGTTCACGGGCATCAGTTGCTCAGGAAGACGGTTCCCGGCGAGAGCGAAATCGAGGGGATTCTGGGGGCGGGAGCGTCGAGGGCAAATCCCTGTTTTATGGTCTCCGGATCTAAAAGGACCATATCGTGCATATCGATCGCGACTATGAGGAGATCCAGAAAGCGTTGGATGAGATCCTGCCGTCTGATCGCTATCGGCGACTGGCATGGAAGCCCGAGGCGCTGCGCGACCGGCGCGACAAGCAAGGCCTCACCCAGCTTCAACTGAGCGAGATGACGGGGATTCTGCAGCCCAAAATTTCAGAAGCCGAGCGGGGACTTGCCAGCTCGAAGGGCCGGAAACGTAAATCCGCCGATGAGATCGAGCGAACCCCGCGGATGGATGCTACGCTGCTCTACGCCTTGGCAACGGCACTGGGATGCAAGCTGCAGGACATCGCTGTCGTTCCCTTCCTGGAGAACGAAGTCGCCACCATCACTTCGGAAGTCATTCGCCAGTTGCAGCCGCAACTCCTTGTCGTCGATCAGATCCACACGCTCGTTCGTCCGAACGAAAAGACCTCCCTGCGTTCCATCTATTACCGCACGGCTCTGCAGGATCGTTCGGCGCAAGGAGCGAGCGGCTCCAAACGCACGGAGTCTTTCGTGGCGGATACGTTGCACGATCTCTCAGCGAAGGCATGCGTCATCCTAGGAACGGCCGGCCAGGGCAAGTCGGTTTTCCTGCGTTATCTGGCTATTCAGGAAGCAATCAAAGAGCAGTCACTGCCACTGTTTTTCGAGTTGCGACGTCTCCCCAAGCGTCCCTTGGTCGAGGTCATCCATTCCAGACTGCAGCACTGGGGCTTGTGCGAGAGTCGCCAACAGCTGAAGGAACTTCTGCGAGAGGGACATATCTCACTGCTGTTTGATGCGATTGACGAGTTGGCTGCCGCCCGACGCGGGGAATTTCTGACGGAACTGGCGGATCTTCGCGAAGCCAATCCAACCATGAGAATTGTCGTGACCTCTCGACCGGACTCGGGGATTCTTGCCTGCGACTGGTTGCACCCCTATTCCATCGCGCCTCTGAACCTCAACGACGTGCGGGCCCTGGTCCGTATCTATGCTTCTCCCGAGGAGGCCGAGCAAATCACGGCTCAGCTTGATACGGCCAATCGAATGTTGGTGAACCTGTTGACCGCTCCGATCTTCGCGGCTCTCCTTGTCATCAAGTACCAGTATTCGCACACCATCCCGCATGATCTGACCGCCTATTATCGAGACCTCTTTGACGCCCTGGTTCGTCGGCATAACACGGCGGAAGCCGGACCTCGGCGGGAAATCAGATCCGAACTTCTTCCCTTTGATCTGGAATCTGCGTTCCAGGCCATCTGCTTCGCGGTGCACGCACAGTTTGGAGATCGTCCCCCACATATCCGGCAAGTCCAGGAACTCTCGGTGAAGATCTCTGAAGCGCTGCAGTTGAAGCCGCGCTCTCCGTCGCTCATCGTTCACGATGTCATCGATATCACAAGTCTGATCGTTGAGGAAGCCGGCTATTGCTTTTTCATTCACAAGTCGGTTCGTGAGTATTACGCCGCCGCTCATATCGCTCGACTGCCTGACCCTGTCGCCCAGGCGTTCTATCAGAGAATGGCCGGCGGATGGCGGAGTTGGGAATATGTCTTACAGTTTCTGGAGCAACTGGACCCGGTCCGTATGGCGGTCTGTTTTGAGCTGACCGAACTGGAGACGATCCTGAAAACAGGAGCCCTCTCCTTCCTGATGCAGTTCCAGTCGATCTCAATCTTGAAGGTCGATCAGATCCAGGAGCAGCTTTACATCGGGACCGGCTCATTCTATTCGACTCGCCACCTCAAGATCGTGGTCGGTGGGTTGCGGCCCGACTTCGTCCAACAAGGATTCACTCACTGGTGCCCCGGACAACCTTATCCTCAGCTCCAACCGGGAGAACGTGTCCGGATCGATCGGACAAAGATTGATTATGCAAAGCTGTTGGAGTGGCTGGGAGACAATGTCGCCACCAGGTACGCGACATGCCAAAAGCGTCTTAATCAGTGTCGCCGTCTCGCCACGTCGAAAGCGGTCATTCAGAATCAGTGAGCCAAACGAGCGCACTTCCTCATTCGCCGATCGGCCTACGGCGAGGGAGAGGACCACCCGTCCGATCGAGCGTCTGAACGGAGCCGATCGACCAAGAGATCTGGAGAGATTCGCCATTGTTGAAGTCGGTGTGCGAGCAGCGAGACTCGGACAAGAAGATCTTCTCCCGACATAGTGAGCCTCTGACCGTCCACGAGTGCTTGACGGGTTGCCTTCAGCAAACGGATCGCATTCCCATGACGATCGGCTTCAAACTCGCACTGTTCACGCAATTCTTCAGGCAGCGCGGACCAGTCGTACTCATCATCGTCGCTCGCCATCTCGGCGATGATGACGTTGAAGGCAAGCACCTCATCGCAATGCTGCAAAAAGGAGTGATCCTCCAGAACTCCGCTGACCCAGTCTCGACTGATTCGAACTACTCGATCGGTCAGCTGGCGGAACTCCGCGAGGGGAAGTCGCTGTGATTGGAGATTGTGATGGGCGTCGTCTTCTCGCAAGTCAGGCCATGATGCTGTTTTCGATCTCCCCAGAATGCCACACATCACCGATCGGCGCAAGTTCTCACGCCAAAAGCCCTTCAATTGTTGGGCGACGATCACACCGGCGCAACTGCCGATTGAAATACGACTTGACTCATCGATTGAGTTGATGGCAGTGTCGATGCTGTCACCAACAAGGAGGTTCAAGATGGCCAAAGCAAAATCAAAATCCGAGTCCACATCACCCCAGAAGCCGGCAGCGACGATCCGCCAGGGCAATCTCAAGTGCGTCATTTGGCGGAACGAAGGAGAAAACGGACCGTGGTACGTCGCCGATCTGGTGCGGACGTTCAAGACTGAGAGCGGGTTTCAGGATACGACGAAAGTCCCCGCCGACGATCTCCTGCGGGTCGCCTTCCTGGCACAGCAGGCTTTCGGGCAACTCCAGTTGCTCAAGGCTCAGGATCGACAGTCTGATTCCGAGGACCATGATGTGTCCCCGCAACCTTGACGATCTGGGACAATTCACCGGCTCAACGCGATTCTTCCGTCATGCGTTCAATCGCGCCGTGATTTACACGGAGGGCGTCCAGTACGTGGCAGAAAACGGCGGGGCCTACTGGCTGATCGATGCCATCGCCAGCCATATCGGCAGTCCTGTCTTTCAGCGGGCTGCGGACCAGGATCAACGGATCCCCCTCCTCCACTTCTGGAAGCTGGCCGTGTCACCAGACCGGTCCGCCGAACTGACCGCAATCGCGGACAGCGGCGAACCGGCTTTCATCCAGCAGACGATTCCCTATACCGACTTTCCTTTGGCAAGCATCGAGATCTGGGCCGGTCACAACGGCGAAGGTTTTACTCTCATGCTGCCGAGCGAGTATTAGAAATACCGCACTCGGGTCGGCTTGCGGGTGATCTCGTAGAAGCGACGACCGTTCCCTCTTGCCGGATAGACCAACACTCAAATTCGAAACGCAACGTTTCAGATCGTGGCTGCCCCCTCTTCTCCTCAGGAGTTGAGTTCTCGCCGTCACTTCATGTTTTGGTTGAACTTGGGGCCGCATCCTGCAGACCGCAGCACCGGCGAAGCGTTTCCGGAGCTCATCTCAAACATGAGATTTGTCCCTTAAGCTGTTGAATCTGCTGGTCAATCACTGTTTGCTTTCGCCTCTATCGCGGCTGCAGACATTCGTCCGCCCCTTACTTCTGGCCGCTGCTAGTCAGATGTGGTTCCCAGTGGGCCAGGCGATGCGAGTGGTTTGATGAAGTATCTTAAAGTGATCTGCAGGATGATCGCCCGTCACGGAAACAAAGAGACTCGCCTGTTCCAGCACCCGGTTTTTGACGCCGGTCGTAAAGAGCATCCGGCCCCCCTCCTCCCGTTTTGATTGTCAGGACCAGAGTCGCTGCCAGAACGATTTGTTGCGTTCTTTCTCCAGGGCATCTCGGTATCGCATCAGCTTTTTATTGGCAGCTGCCTTAAGCGATTCCAGTTCGGCTTTTGTCGCCTGCTCCTGATTGGCGAGACGCTTTTCAATCGTCTTGATCGCCTCTTCCCAGTCCCCTCGCCCCTGCTTCTGATTTTCCAGAAGACGGGTCACGGAGTTCTGTCCCTCCTGAGCACGCTTGAGCGTTTCCTGGAGATGCTCGATCTGTTCTCGATATTGCTGCCGCTCCCGTTCCCGTTCAGTCGTTTCCCGAGCGAGTTGGTCTTTCAGCTGCTGAACCTCGAGAGAGCTGTTACCGGTGGAGTGACCTGCACTCGTTTGATCTGTCGACTTCTCTTCCCGATCAAAGTTGCAGTCGTCACCGTACACCCGAATCAATTCCGCTGCGTCGATCAGTTTATTTCCCTGGTCATCCTGGGTGACCGAAAGACGGCCGGCACGGATGTGCTTGGTGATCGTCGTCCGGCTCTTGCCGGTAATGCGATTGGCGGCTGAGATGGTGTACTTGGTGTTGGTCACGATTGAACAGCGATGGTTAGAAGTTGAACATTCTCTGACCATAGCACGCCTGCGGACTGGAGCGCAATTGCTTCTTGTCCATCCCCTTTGGTGCCAGCCCTGTTCAAGCAGTGTGCAGCCTGTTCGACACCTGTTGAACACCGTGCGATCAGTCGTGCACAGCGGCATTCAAGGCGCTGGACAATGCGTTGGTCAACAGCAGGTGACCACTGGTCAGCACTCCCCTGCCCTCCCTGTTCAGCCCAAGTACTTGATATCGCTCGGCAGATCTGATTCTGGACAGCCAGTCGCGTTCAACCTGGCGAACATCCTGCTCAGCCCTGTGCGACACTGGACAGGACAAATCTTGTCGCCAACTGGTCAGAAATCATGTATGGTCGTTTACAAGGGACGCCGAATCGTGGCTTCCTGAGCTCACCGGGCTGACTGTTCTGGTCAGTCCAACCATCCAACCCCACTCAAGGAGGACGTCCACTCGATACAGCCATGATCCCAAAGAAAAACCGCCGTTTTCCGGCGGCGGTTTTCAGAATTTGAAGTGTGACTTCGTGTGATGTAGCAATCTCAACCTAGCGCACTTCAGCAGGCGATGCAAATCAAAAACTGATTCTGCAAACACTTTTTTGCACCCAATTCGCCCCTGGAGGAGTGAGCTGTCATGAACGTAAACTGATCAATGATTTCCACAACTATCTCACCCTCTCATCCCTCGGCCGGCTGCCGTGTCAGCTCGCCAGAGTACCGCCACTCGACCGAGCTGTGCCAGCATATCGCCGGGCTGGAAGAGGGGATCAATCGCTACGATCTGCTGCTCCTGATTAAGAGGGTCGGCTCGTACGCCGGCTTCACGCCCCGGCAGATTCAACTGCTCGACTATTACCTAGCGTTCACGCGCGACTGCGACTGGGAGGAGGGGGCTCGTCCGATCGTCTACCAGTCGATCTCTCGCACGGCTCTGGACCTTGGCGTTTCGGAACGGCAGGTTCAGAAACTGGAGCAGGGATTATTTCAGCTGGGGGCCATTACCTGGAATGACAGCGGGAACTACAAGCGATACGGCCAGCGGGATGCTGTGACCGGCCGCATCAAGTACGCCTACGGTGTGGAGCTGACACCTCTGGCCGCTCTTAAGCAAGAACTGGAGAAGAAGCTTGCCGAAAAACAGCGTTACGATCAGTCCTGGATGGAAACCAAACGCCAGATCTCGTGGTATCGCAGTCAGATCCGGGCAACCTTGCAGGAATTGCGAGAGGAGGGGGCTCAGCCTGCTCTCTTGATCTTTGAGCAGCGTTATGACCAAATCGCCGTGCAGCTAAGAACCAGTCTCGACCTCGACAAGCTCACCATGCTGTTGCAGCGCCATCGAGACCTGCTGAGCGACCTGACGGCTGCTCTGGAGGGAGGCAGCGGGAAGCGGGAGGAGGGGGCTCAGCGTGCGTCCTCAGCGGAAAAAACCGCGAATTGTTCCGCCAGCAACGAAACCAAGTTCGTGCACAAAGAGTCTACCACTCAGGAATCATTTAATGAATTAAATACAGAAGCCCCGACAGGGCCAGGCTTGCAGGAAAGGCTGGACGAACCGCTGGAGACCAAACCACCGACCGCTGACTTGGGGCTCCAACACGTGACGATCGGAATGGCGGTCCATGCCGCCAGCGAACGATTTCGAGACCTGCTGCCACTTCATCCGGGTTGGCCCGATCTCGTCGAAGCCGCCTATGTCATTCGCCGTGAGCTGAAGATCTCACAATCCAGTTGGGCGGAAGCGTGCCAGGCACTGGGACGGACCGGAGCCACGCTGTGCGTGCTGGTCACAGATCAGGCTTGTCTACGAACCGAGGATCCAGTCCGTCAGCCGGCGGGTTACTTTCGAGCGATGATCGACCGCGCGAGATGCGGCGAATTGCAGCTTCACCGCTCCATCTTCGGACTTTTGAAGCGTGCGGACTGCCGTTGAAGCTGATTCTCCAGCAGTCTGATCACGACTTCTTGGCTACGGAGCGGCTCCCTTCGCATCGACAAGCTCCTTCTCGACCTCACGAAAGACCTTGCTTAAGGGTACGTCGAGAGCCACGGCCAAGTCCTGCGCGATCCGGATGCTGACCTGGACCTTCCCGCGTTCAATCGAGCTCATATACGTGCGATGAACGCCCGCCAGCGAGGCGAAACCCTCTTGGGAATGCCCTTGCCGTTCGCGGTGGCGGCGAATCACTTTTCCGAAAATCTGTTCGAAATTCTCCATACGGCGATAGCATCGCCACATTCAGACGATTACACTACAGATGATCGAATGACACTCGATCGTCTACATTCAGTCTCTCAGCAGCTTTCTCATTTTTCGAAAGGACGGCACGATGACCAACGGCGGAGACAAGGCCCACGGAGCTCAATCGACCACCACCAAAGGCACGCAGGGCAAGGATCAGCCCAAATCGAAGTGACTGTCGCACGAGTCGATGGTTCAGCACCGCCCTGGCGTTCATACGTCAGGGTTTTTGTTTTTCCAGCATGACCTCCACGCGGCTGTAGTACTTCGAAAGCGTATCTCGGGAGGCAACGAAGAAGAGGGGGATCAGTGATGCCGCGACGCAGATCTCCTGAATCGCGATCCCGTCCATGATCCAGTGTGCCAGCATTGCAAAGCATCCCGCGATCAGGCAATTCGCATAAAACTGGTAGTATCGATAGTGAATTTCAACCAGGATCTCGAAGGCGGTTGTCCGCTCGTAGAGTACGCTCAGATTCCATTTCGGTTTGCTCACGCCGGTCCAATGATGGATCGGATCGATCAGGAGCCAGCGGACCGTGCTTGCAACCAGTCCACAGGCGATTGAAGCCACAGTGCCATACAGAAAACCGCCAATGCTCTGTTGTTCGTCATGGACGGTTCCCAGCCAGGAGAGGACCTCAGGATGCCACTGACCGATTCCCCACAGCATGATGGATCCGGGAATCAGATAGGCGATCAGTAGTCCAAAGCTCTCTGACGTGTAGTTCCGCAATCGCTCCTCGTTCAAATGGGTGGACTCGCTCCGCGAGCGTCTTCCCGAACGTATCACGTCTGGTGGGACCGGGAGGAGGGGGCTCGGACCACCGCCCCGCTCTTTTCCACAGGAGAACTGACCTTGATTTCCAGAATCTCGGTCGTCGTTTGGGCGATGGGACAGAAGCTTTTCCGCGTCTCGCAAATCATGCACAACTTCTTTTCCCATTGCCCCGGCGTGGATTTGCCCATCTCACCGAAGGTGCGCTATGGTGAAGGATGACGTCGCGTAGCACCGAGCTGGAAGACATGAAGCGGATCGACCTTTGCCAGTACGTGGCCTCGCGAGGCTTCGTGCTGGATCGTCGGCAGAGCAGTCGGTCGAGTGTCGTCATGCGTCATGCCAACGGCGATAAGCTGATCATCGCCAAATCTCCGAATGGGCAGTACGTCTATTTCAATGCCAAGGGCAGCGACAACGGCACCATCATTGACTTTATCCAGTCACGCGATCGAGTCTCCCTGGGGGAGGTTCGCAAGCTGTTGCGTCCTTGGCTCACCTCCGGCGGGAGTTTCCCGACAGATCTGCCGACGTTACCGATCACGCTCCAACCATCCCAGCACGATGCCGCCCAGGTATTGGCGAACTGGCTGAAAGCCCGACCTCTGGGCAGATCGAATCATTATCTGGAGCAAGAGCGGGAAATTCCCGCAGCGGTGCTCCATCATGCGGTGTTTCGGGATCGGATTCGTATCGATGACCGAAGCAATATTCTGTTCCCCCACTTCAATGCGGCCGGACTATGTGGATTTGAGATCAAGAACCTCGGCTGGACCGGCTTTTCACCAGGAGGGATTAAAGGGCTGGCTTGCTCACGTCCCCGACCGGACGACCACACCATGGTGATCTGCGAAACGGCCATCGATCTGTTGAGCTATGCGGCTATCAAAGGAATTGAAGGCCACCGCTTCTTCAGCACCGCCGGCCAGATCAGTCCCCTGCAGGGGGAATGCCTGAGATCAGCCGCTCGGAAAATGCCGGAAAAGTCAGTCATAGTCCTGGCCTTCGATAACGACGCCGGAGGCCATCGACTGGCCGAGCAGGTTCAGGAAGCCCTGGGATCGGCCGAGCGAATGTTGATCACGGATTTTCCGGGGCCAGTGGGAGCCGACTGGAATGATGTCCTAAGAGGTCAGGCATTTCCTCGACATAAACTTCCAGAGCCACGGACAAGTCCATCATTTTGAATCCAGAGGGGGATCGACGTCATGGGGCTCAACCGGAGCCTGACCAGAACCGCGGACACGCAACACCCTTACTTCGTGACCTACGACGGTGTAAATCAGTCGATAAACCAACCCTCGTCGGGTCTTGAAAAGCTGCTGCCTGATTTCGATTTCAAACTGGTCATTCTCCATGGCTTCGCTAGACGCCAGTGGATCCTGTTTCAGCCGAGCGAGTGCCTTTTCCAAAGCCACAAGCCATGCTTCCGCCCCTCGGGGAGACCGATCGTGAATGTAGCGGGCAATGCGAAGGATATCTGCGTCGGCCCTGGGCAGCGTCTTGACGCGAAACTTCATGACTGAGAAGGAAGATTCAATTCGGTCCTGACCTCATGAATGACTTGAGCGGCATCACGTCCGGTTTCTCCGGCCAGCATGTCGTTGATTGAAGCCCGAATCGCCGCCACATTTTCGTCATACTCCTCGGGTGTCAGATTCTGCGTCTCCCAAAGATCGAAGAGTTCACTCATCGAAAGCGCATGAGATCCTTTTCGCAATTGCTCGGTAGCAAACCGGTGAAAGGATTCAATCTGTTCCTGCGTGGCCATCGTGAAGTTGCTCCTGGATGAATTTCTTCCAGTCTATCACACCTCTCAATGCAGCGTCAAAACGTATCTGTCTCCCAGCGGCTGCGATCGTACTCAAGCCCTGGTTTGGCAGTTCGGCTGTTGGCCTTCGTGATCGCGAAAATGCTACCGCATTGGTTCAGGCCGTTCCCTTCGTGAGATGGCAGCGTTTCCCAGTCTGGCCGGGTCATTCGTCCCTTCAAGAGGCCGAGTTGCCACGAACGTGGCGGCCCGCACCCACTCCTCTTGAGAAGCCGAATTGTTCCCCGGCCCTGCTTTGGTCAACGCAACTCACAGAAGGAGAACAGCCATGACTCAATTTGTTCCACTCCCAGCCGCACCGGTGAATGCCAGTCCGGTCCCGCATCTAACCAGCATCCACTCCCGACGGGGACGAGGTCCTTACGGAAACTCTCGATATCGAGGCAATTGCGGCGGCTATTTGATTCGAGACCTGATCCGCTACTTCAACGCCCGCAGTGTCCTCGACCTGATGAGCGGCAGCGGCACCTGCGAAGATGTCTGTCGCGAACTGCAGATTCCCTGTCAGACGATGGATCTCAAGAACGGCCAGGATGCGGCCGACCCGCGAAGTTATCAGGGTATACAACCTGTCGACTTCATATGGGCCCATCCTCCGTACTGGCGCATGATCCGCTACAACAATCACGAGAACTGTCTTTCCAGCCTGCCGACGCTGGATGCCTTTCTGGATCGGATGCAGACGATCCTCCGATTGTCCAAAACCGTCCTCAATCCACACGGAAAGATCGCCGTCTTGCTCGGCGGCTTCAGCGACAGGGGGCGATACCAACCTCTGCCCCAGCTGCTCGTCGAACGGGCCATTCGCGAAGGACTCTGGCCGGCCACGACCGAGATCGTCCGCTTTCAGCACGGGAATACCTCGTCCCGACGACACTACGAAAGTTCGTTCATCCCCGGACTGCACGACACCTGCATGATCTATCAAATTCACAAAACCCATCACATTGAGGGACAATCATGACGACACTCTTTCAACATCTGCTGACATCCGAGCAACTACAAACACTGTTGGATGAACTTTACGCCCTGGTTTGCGAACTGAACGAGTTCAAGGTTCAACAGATCGAACAGTTGGACCGCGTCAACCAATCCGCTCTCTTTGAAACCGAAAGTCGTCTGCTGGCTTTTGAAAACTTGCTCTCAGAGACCGAACCAGTCGACATGCTTCGCGAAGAGATAGATGCTGCGACACGCTATTTGAACGAACTCAAGCGACACATCACGAAGGAGGGTGCGTTGTGATCAACAATCATAACGAGCAATCGAATCGAATTGACAACCCGCAAGTTGTGTGCATTGATGAACTGCACGGCAACAACTCGGGTGGACCGGATGAAGAAGCAGCCTTCCAGTGATCTTTATCAGGACGTGACTGATCGCGTCTTGAAACTGCTCGACCAGGGCACCGTTCCGTGGCGGAATCCGATTCGACGGGGAACGGGCGGAGGCTGGCCCCGGAACCTCGATTCCGGGAAAGAGTATCGTGGCATCAATGTATTCCTGCTCGCGATGAGGACTTGGGAGGAGGGCTTTCGGTCCGATTTCTGGCTGACCTTCAAGCAGGCTCAACAACAGGGAGGGCGGGTTCGGAAGGGTGAAAAATCGACGCTGATCGTCTTCTGGAAACAGGTTAACCGTACTGATCCCCAGACTGACGAAGAAGTCAAGATTCCCGTGCTAAGGCACTACAACGTCTTCAATGCCGAGCAGTGTGACGGGTTCACACCACCGGATGCCGAGCAATCTGAAGTATCGGTGCCTCCAGTCGAACGCATTGCCGAAGCCGAGCGAATCGTCGCCGGCTACCGCTATGGACCTGAGATCATTCTCCGTGGCCGACAGGCCGTGTATCGCCCTGCTCTGGACCGAGTCGAGATTCCCGATCCCGAACAATTCGAATCGGGTGAATCGTACTATGCGACACTGTTTCATGAACTGTCTCACTCCACCGGTCACAGCACGCGGCTCAATCGAGGGCTCGATACAAAACTCGCTCCCTTCGGCTCCCCCGACTATGGCAAGGAGGAATTGGTGGCTGAAATGTCGGCCGCCTTTCTTTCTGCAGCATGCGGCATCAGCCCGCCGACGATTGAACAGTCCGCAGCCTACATCGATAGCTGGCGTGCTGTGCTCAAAGGCGATAAACGACTGGTGATCACCGCAGCGGGAGCCGCACAACGTTCCGCTGACTGGATTCTGGGACGCACTGTTCCGGAATCAGAGACACAGGCTGATTGGTTGGCGCAGCCGAAATCCACTCTTTGATTTGCTGACGAATCGCTACATCGCGTGTCGGCAAGTGGCCTTGAGACGAGCGAGAACTACTAGCTTCGGGAATTTCGTGACAGATTGAAGCGTTTCCATTAGTGATCCGAGATCAGACAATCTCCTGGAACTGCGAGGGGCAGATCCATGCCCCGACGTACGATCCAGATGTCAGAAAAGCCGGACTTGCGCTACGACCACTCTTTCGCGGGAGATGAATTCTACCTCCTCGAAGAGGCGATTCACTTCGCCCTTTACGCGATGGAGAAACTCAAGCAACGCAACGTCCCACTCAGAGCGGTCCAGTCACGGCGAGCGGTCCATCGAAGCCACGAAATGCCTGGCTTTGAAGTGCTGATCACGGCCGAGAATGAAACGTTCGGCTTCTTCATCTCCGACGCCAATCGGGATTTCATCGTCTGGAAGTCACCCGGATCGGGGGTCAATGAAGATCCAGTTCCCAAGGATTGACGAGCTTCACGCCCGTCTCAGCGAAATGCTTGAGATTTCGCGTCGCCAAAGTGGCATGGCGCGAGAGCACGATTCCAGCGATCATCGCGTCTCTCACATCGATGGGACGGCCAATGCTCCGGAGATGAGCAGAAATCGCAGCGGCATGCTGGGCGGCCGGACCATCAAAGTCGAGGATCCGCCCTTCCAAGTCCTCCTCCATCGCACGCTCGAAATCGCTCTGAAGCCCCTTGCGACGCTTTCCTTTGGGGAGTGACTGCAGTCCGAATTCGATTTCATAGACACAAATGCTGGTCGTCCAGAGAGACTCCGGTGGTTGAGCATTCAGCCACTCAATCAACGCCTGCTCGGGCTGACGCATCAGTGCGGAAATTACGTTCGAATCGAGGACGATCATCGCTCAAAGCTCTGTGGTTCCACGTTCTGACGCGGAAGTTCCGGCAGCTCCTTGTCGAGCTTATGCTTGGCAAACCGCTCCGCCAATCGTGTTCCGAGACCTTTTCTCGGCTCCGGTTGACGCAGGATCGCATTCCGCAGAATGTCCCGCACCATGTCTTCAAAGCTACGCCCCTGGCGGCGGGCCAATTCCTTGAGCCGCTCGTGCACATCGTCTTCGAGATTTCGAACCATAAACTGGGCCATCTTCAAACCACCTCCTGATATCATGATATCTCATTTCAAATGATGAGTCGAGAATTATCTGAAGCGCGTCGCTTGCCGTATCTCCCCGCGTTCTGAATTGCCATAACCGATGTTCAAGGGTCCGATAGATGACAACCCGGCATCGTGGCTGGAAGAGGGGGCTCGCGGTGATGCTTCTGGAAAAATCTCCATGGCATGGAAGTTGTCCGTCAGGCGTTCACCTCACTGCTGAACTGGACTGGCCTCTCGTGATTCAGCCTGTCCCGCTTGTGCCACGCTCGTGACCTCGGAACGTCAATGGTCGGCCCGCATAAACGTGTGGACCATGACGTCGGTCACTCGGCGTGGCTACTGGTCGCTCAAGGCTGATCACAGTGAGCCAGCCACAACTCAACCAAGGAGAACACCATGTCACACGACAACACACCCATCCACCGTATCCGACTCAGCACGCTCAGCGTGGCGATCTTTGAGAACCGCACTGATGAGGGTCAGGTCTTCTACAACACCCAGTTCAACCGAAGTTACCGCTCTGGCGACGAATGGAAACAGACCCGCAGCTTCGGCAAAGATGATCTCTTGAATCTTGCCAAACTCTGTGATCTGGCCCATAGCTGGATACACGAGCAACAGGTCCTCCGCTCAGAAGCCGCGAAGACTGGCGAAGCCGCCTGACGAACCAGGCCTGCCGGCTTCCAACCCGGCAGGCCCTTCGCTTCGAAAGAACACGCGAACTCTTTTCCTATTGCCCCGGCGACTCGCGGCCAGTCCCAAACTTGGGACGGCTCCTCGATGGCTACGAGGATCGCAATTCCTCAATGCGGATTTCGTCGATCCAGGGACTCGCTTCGGGAACATCGAGCGTGCGGGGATCGCTCTCTTCAATCCAGTAGACCAGACCACTGCCGAGGTATTCCGCAAGTTCCCGGAGATTGCGTCCCGCCAGCGTGATAATGCGTGGCACCATCCCGAAGACTCCCAGTTCCACGTGGCCGGCGTCCCGGAAATAGATCTCTCGAAGGTCACTGTACGCGAAGCTCCGAAAGGAACCGACCCGAAATCGCAGCTGCAGCATGATCGGCGGCTGCTCGCCATGGCGGACCGCCAGCCACGGGAGGAGGGGGCTCGACGGATTCGGCAGCACCGATTGCGGCCGCGGCCGGATGATCTGCTCGCGGCGGTGTTCGGCGAAGGCTTTGGCAACAGATGACATCTCAATAGCTCCTGCTCAGTTCGGGACCAAAACTCGGGAGATGCATGCGAGTCGCCGCATGTTGCCGTCCAGGCTCGCTCCGCATCGATCCATTGTTCGCTCGTTCCTTCCACCAGGAAACAATCCGCTCCTGAAACGACGCCATGACCTGCCGCCCCCAGGATCGCTGCGGCAGGCGAGGGGACACATGCTCCCGCGCCACTGTCCTGTCAGAATGTGCGGCATTGACCATCTCTGTGGCTGACATTTGCTCTCCGGAACGAGCAATCGCCTGTCGTACCCGTGCCTTGTTATCAACATAGATCTGCACGTCTTCGCTGCCCCGTGAGACCGTCACGTAGAACTGTTTGGCGTTAATAGCAGGCAGGGATTCCGATCCCATGGCCGCTATCGCCACGTGCCGATCCTTTCCCTGGCTCGCATGACTGGTGATGACATAACCCAGATCGAGATGGCCATAGTCGCGATCAATGACCAGGCCACTCTTGAGACGAAGTTCGCCACTGGCACTGATCGACTGCACCTCATCGAGCCGGCCGTTGCTGATTCGCTGCTTGCCGTCTCGCCCCTTGCCGCCGAGGCTGAAGCGGATCTTGTCCCCCGCTGCGAGCCGCAGCTCTGCTTCGTGATAGACCTCGAACCGCTGTGATGCGGCAGCGGGAAGCCACTTTTGCTGCTGGCCATCAATGCTGATGAGTGAAACACGGTTTTCCTGAACCCCGTTGACCCGGTAACGCTCTCCTTTCTTGAAACCGCCTTTGACGTTCTGATGAAACTGAATGACCCAATCTCGGGAGTCCGCGTAAGTCGAGGGCTGGGATTTCTGGGCGTCCGTGAGGTTCAAGGACCGCAGCTGCTTCACGCTGTGCTCTATTTCCGGAAGTCGGCCCTGTTTTCTGAGTTCAGTCCGAATCTCTTGGGTCACCGCGGCGGCTTCATTATGCGTCGGTGCGACAACCAGCGTGGACCGTCCGGCCACCTGCGATTTGACATAGCTTTCTGCGAGCACCGCATGTCGATCCTCCGTGGACAACTCCTGAACCTTTCCGAGCCGGTCGAGCAGATCGAATCCGGCGAGTAACCCCGTTGTGCCCGTTCGGGTATCAACAATCTCGTGCCCTTTACTGATCAGCTCGACCGCCCGCTGATAGTCTCCCTTTTGGCGTTGAATGGTTTCCACGCGAGCGATATTCAGACCAGCCTCGCGTTCGAGCAGTCGCAGAGCTTCACCGCGACGAGGGGAGGCGTGCTGTCTCGTATCCCCGGAAAGCACCACCCGAGCCTGCTGCTGCTTGGCGATCCGGAACAATCCCTGCATCGATCGGACATCCAGCAAGCCGGCCTCGTCGATCCACAAGACCTGGTTCTTCAGCTCCGCCTGGAGCTTCTCGCTCCGCAGGAGATACTCCACCGTCTGCGCGTTTTTGAAACCCTTTTCCTGAAGCACTTCGCAGGCGCCGGTGGACGGGGCGAACGCCCGGACTTCTTTCCCATTGCCCCGGACCGCCTCGGCGGCTTCCTGCATCAGGGATGATTTCCCGGTGCCGGCACCTCCGGTAATCGCCATGACGGTGTCCCGGGATGTGAGCACACTCTGCACCGCCGCTTTCTGCTGGGGATTCAGCCAGTCGCGTTTGAACTCGTACTCTTTCTGACCGAGCGGACGGCGCGTGCCCCGCCCCTCACGGGCGAAGGCAATCACGTCACGTTCAGTGTCGAGGACCTCTCTGGTCGTGACGAGTTCGCGCTGAGCACCTTCCACGTTGTGCGTTCGTCTGACGAGCTTCAGCTTCGCGAAAGCGGTCTCCATCTGTTCCGGCAACACGCTCACCGCCTGTTCCAGAGCCGTCCCAATCACCTGATGCCGCTCGACCGTCGACTGACGAAACAAGTGATGATCAAGAGCGAACTTTAAGGCTTGCTCCGCGTCAGCATTCTGACGCGACCAGGCTCGTTCCAGAGACGGCGACTTCAGGCTGCGGAAGGCCTCGCGCTCTCCGTTGTCGAGACGCGATGACCATTCCCGGCGGAGTTCTTCGATCGAGGTATCGGCCGATTTCTTTTCCCGGGTCAGCTTGCCGAGGCGGCTTTTCTCTGCGGCATCTTTGATCCCGTTTTGCTCGGCAGCGGATTCCACCTGCTCAGTACGCCGGCTGAACTTCTCGATCGTGGCCCGGTCAATTCCACAGAGCTCCCAGCCGGCCTTGAGCCGGCCGCTCTGCCGATACTGGGTGCGTTCGACGCTGTAGCCGAGTTCTTTCTGGAGCTTGTGAGCCAGACGGGCTTCGAACTTTGCCTGGAGACTGGGCCGCTGACGAATGATCTCTTCGAACTCCCCGGCATAGTGACGGCCATTCTGTTCCGTCCAGTTGATCGCGAAAGCGTGGACGTGCAGGTGCGGATCGGGCCGTCCTTCGACGGGCCGCGATGTCTTGTGGAGAAACTCGGCGTAGATGAGTTTGCCCGTCCGAGTTCGTTCTTTCGTGGCGGCTCTTCCTTTGTCGCGAACCCGCCGCATCATGAGCGGCTCGATATCTTTTTCCATCGTTTCGTGAACGGCCTGCCGCAGTGCATCTACGATCCGCTCATCATTGTTAATGGCCCAGGCCAGTGACACGCTCTTGGGGACTGAGAAAGTCAGGTCGACGCCGGGCCGGCGATCCTGACGCTGCCGCTGCGTTAGCGCAGCCCCGCTGCGTGGATGTTTGCCGGAGAGCAAAGCGGCAAACTGTTCCCGAGTCACCCGAGAACCGGCGCCGAGGCCCAATAATTCAGCACCGCGTCCATACCAGTTGCCGGCGACCTCTTGCCCAAGGTAGTAATCACCCTGAGTGAGCACCGTTTCGAAATACTGCCGGGTCGCAGCAACATTTTTACCTTGGGTTGCAATCAACATGCTGAACGATATGGAGGACCGGAGCGGCGGTCCAGACGGGAAGAAAAGCAGGATACCAAGAAAAGCAACTGAGATAGGCTTGTCTCCTATGCACTGCATAGGTCTCACATCATATTCACAGCCTTTCTACACAACCTCAAGAAGTAACTCATGTGCCGAGTGAACTATCCCCATAAAGATCCTGCCGCCCGGCAACACATCTGCATCCTGCCGACAGCAAAGAACCAAAACACGACGACCGCATCAAATTACAAGGTCACCGCTGATACGACATTCGCCATTGCGACCGAGGGGACGCTTGCCTGGCTGAGTGATTGTCGTCGCCTCAGCATCCGGTGCAAACACCGCGTCCACCACTTTGTGGAATTCAGGCGTCTCTTCTACCTGCTCAGCGTCGTTGAATGGCTACACAATCGGCTCTAGCCTAATTGGACGAACGGATAGTCGAAAATGATCCTTAGACCTCCACACTGGCACTCCTCCCCAGCTGGCTTCCACGCAGAGGCCGCGGGAGAATTGCACTGATGCCACCTGACTTCGGTCGTCTCCATGCCTGGTGCAGGACCAATACCAATCTGCACTATGAAGATTATTTGCTGTTGAGAAGGTGTACCTAAAACCGCCCTCGTACGAATTTTCGTACAAATTTTCTACGAGAACGTCCGCCGGGGGTACAAACCACTTCGCGAGTTGGTCGTACCTCCCAGCAATTACCGCATCTCCGATCTCCTCGTCACATCCAAACGAGGCACCGTTGTGGCCTAGCAGGTTTGTTATCTGTGCAACTTGAACAACAGCATCATTAAAGGAGAGGGCCAACGACTGCCCGTTACCTTCTCGCAAATCCTCTGGCGCGGCGTAAACACTAAATTTCTCTCCGGTGGGTTGTCCGTCCTGGTTCTTTGAACTCCATTTTCCCGCGTACACTCCTTTTCCGGGGATTATGTCCCCAATCTCTATGCTATCACTCTGTTGCTGAATATATTCCATTGACTCACTCCTTCGATGTCTCCAATCACTTATGCACGACCAGCGACACATATGTCAATGGGAACACATTCCTATGGTTCAGAACCTATTCCTCCAGAGGCAGTTTATTCTTTATTTAGTCGAACGCCACATTGCGCCCACTAGACGCCCCATAAACACTTCCGATCCATCAGCTAGATCACAATTGGTTGGCGTGATTGGCATGATGTGACTTCAGATTGGGAATTCATGTTGACCAATGAAGGAATTGCCAATGGCCATTCATTGGTGCCCAATGAATTGCGAGAAGCCCACTGAGACGGTGCCAAGCGCGCCCTTCCCCGGGAAAGGGCGACTGCCGGCGGGCAAGGGCGGCTTTGACCGGGATCATCTTCGTGCTCAAGAGCAGCATTCCCCGGGAGATGGGGTGGCAGCGGGATGACCTGCTGGCGACGACCGCGGGACAGGCAGAAGGCCGGCACCTGAGACGCGTTGCATCACAAATTACTCGATCGACTACGAGCCGCCGACCAGAGTGAATAGTCACGAAGAACTATCGACAGTTCGTACGTGCAGGTTGCCGCAGCGGAAGTATACGAATGCAGGACCATGACCCTCATGGCTACCCCACGAAACTTCTGACAGACAGCAGTAAGGAGTTTATCGACGGAGATCACGCGTGGCGGTTTATGAGAGCGGAACGCAACTGGACTTTAGCCGCAGCGCACCGACGACTTCAGAGAAAGCAATGCTTTTAGATGGGAACTGTCCGCACCCTTGGAAACAGGGCTCAGCTTCGCTGCGTCAACCTAGAGAGCCGGGACACACATGACAATGAAGACGCCTACCACCAACTCGAAATGAATGCTGGCCACCTCTCCTGTACAGATTGACATCACACGCACGCGTCATTCCCCTCGACTTTTGCAGGCCGCCACGGGGGGCCACTGCACAGCGCATTCCGCGAAGGCAGAACTTCACCACACTTCGACATCCTTTCCCGATATCACCATTTCCGGCGTGCTCTTGGCGTTGACATTGCCTAACACAACGCCCATCCTGTGAATGCCTGACCAGTATCCCTCGCAGAGCAGATAACGCTTGCCGAGCTTCATTACACCTTTCGAGTACTGGGCCAAACCAAATGAGCATTTCGTCATTTGACGACCACCAATTCATCAGCAAGATTGTTCAGGACTCAGATACGGGATATAGCTTCGTACCATTCGTTGGCTCGGGACTTTCCAGTGCATCTGGCATAATTATGGGCATCGAATTTACAAACTATTTAGCGTTCACAACCTACTTGGTACTTTGCGATCCGAAGAAACGCGAACGAACACATGGTGAGGGGATTCCCAGTCACTGGGATCTGCGGCGGCAAGGTTGGCCCCCACAACCCTCGAACAAAGAAATCGAAAAGGCAACCGAATGGTTGACCGCCGAGTTCGAGTCGATTTGCGAGCGGTACGAATTGACGATAAATTGGGACAAGGGATCACACTTTATCAGATCATTAGCACCAAAGCACGTCAAGCCGCCTACTCATGAGCTACTCGCCAGCCTAGCGCATCCTCAAATTCCATCGCTACTCGCAGCATCCGATGCTCGGCGGCCCGAAGAACGCGTGAAACGAATCGCCGACTGGATTACTCACATGCGAGGACGCGGAAGCGTCTCCAGATCGACTATAGACCTCATCCTATCGGACACTAGCCGCTCGTACCGGCAACGGATCGTTGAAATCGGCGTCAGGGCGCTGCACGATTGGCGAGAAACGCTTGAATTCCTCGCGTCCGTTGCAATTATCGACGGCTATCCCACTTTGGCTCCTCCACACAATTCGGTGATCGATCGTTTCAACTCCGTAATCACTCAAGACAAGTACCCCAACTTAGGGCACAAGATGCTAGCTCACCTAGCCGGCCCATTGCGCATCCACTCTGTATTGACTACCAACTTTGACACACTAATAGAGGATGCGTTTCGTCTTCTGAATTATCGCATTCGGGTTCTTCCAGTTAGCTCTAAGGGCCACTTGCCTGACGCCCAGACCGTGGGATCTGACCTAGCCCTTGTAAAACTACACGGAGAGGTACACGATACCCGGGCAGACCTAACTCTCGACGACGAACCGTCCGACGAGGACAAGGAAATCTTCTCCGCCTACCTTACCAGAGGCGCAGGCAACCTTCGAGACTCAACCTTTCTTCAATTGCCAGAATCGAAACGGCTATTGGTCGTCGGGTACGGAGGAGCTGATCCACGCTGCGTACAGCTGATAAAGTCTTGGCTAGAACAACCACAAGGCCGTGCCGTTGGCGACACTGATCGCCACTCAAGGAGAATTGTGTATTGGATCTGCTATTCGAATTCGGATGTTAAGAGAATCTCTCGCCTTTTCAGCGCTCCCGACTATGACAATCAGGTTCGAATCACAAGAACATCGCGCCCCGACCTACTACTCTACCAACTCTATCAAAGACTGGTTCTTTCACTTCCTCCGGGAGGCCTGACATACGAATTTGCGCACGCGTTACCCCCTGGTCGCTGGAGAGCTTTCGACCATGACGACGCCCTTATAAGTTCAGTGCAATCGTGTGCCGATACTGCAGAACACCCTCTAGAGGCAGCGAGGATCGTGCTGGCGGAATCGTACACAGCAGCCAAGGCTCGCAACTTGTGGAGGGACGCGATCACCAAACACCTCAAAGAACTTATTCTTGATGTCATACGAAAGGATGACATTTTTCTCGATTCCGGTGGACGCTACCGGCCAGTCAAATACGGACCTTGCATCGCTGAGCAATGGCAACCGCTCTACAAGAACCAACACTCCGATCCCGAGCACGCCCCGAGAGAAGGCAGTAAGAGCCCGGTACTTCTGGATTCACCCGGTGGCGTCGTTCGCGCGGCTGCACTTGCGGTCGACGAACTGACTGCAACGACCTCCAAGAAGGTATTCTGGCTAGAAACCCAGGACTACATGGACGCTGACTCTATGCTGCGTGACTTCTTCCGCACGCTAGCGGTCCGTCACGGGAGTTTTCAAGGACGCCACGTCACGCAGCACCCGCTTTCTCAGCTATTGAGAGACAGTTTGAGCCCTCCGCTCGGGGGCGGGGCGATGACGCCATCTGACGCAGACAAGATCTCTGAATGTATTTCTGAGCACATCAAGCGATTATTTGAGGATACCCGCATCGATGCTGACAACATCGTCCTCCTGATTTATGGACGCGACTCTTATGGCGGATGCGCCGGATTACTATCATCTCCTTGGAATGAAGACCACTTTTACGCCTTGCACTGCATAATAGATGCGTTCGGCAAGGCTGGAATACGTACTCTCTACTTTCCGCTTCTTAGGACGCGAGCATTACGAAAAAGCCAATTCCCAGACTCACCGCTTGCAAACTCCGACAAGCTTGGGATCCAACGCCCACTTGATTGGCACCTTGAGTCAAAGAGCCACGACTTTACGAACTGGGACGCGCACTGCAACACTGTGGACTCCTGGAGAGACTGGCCGCACGACCACATAGCAGACGCGCAACTCCTGCCAAACCTTTCCCCCGAACGCGAAACTTCCATTCTTCACACCGCTGAATCCGTAAGTGTATTCCGCACGTTGATTGATGACATCCTGAAACCCTTTAACGTACTGCCGCAGTCTATAATCCAGAAAAACTCCGTCGAGTACAGAAGAATTGTATTCTTATATGCTATTACACTGTTCCGGCATTCGCGCCACCTGAACGCTCTGTGCTCTGAGGCTGCCTTTCACTGCCCATTTCGCTTCAACTGCAACAGCATCGACAATGACGTCATAAGAGCTGAGGAGGCAAAACTCTGGATCGACCAACTGCGTTCTGGCAAGGTATTTTTCGATAAGCCTGGTGGCTCTGTCTGGATGCATCGAGACATTCGCCTCACCCTACAACACCTTCTCGAACGCGTCGATCTACACTATGGCCATAAAGCATCCGGAGAAACACGCCCCGGAAATCGTTTTCTACTGGAAATGCGATCCCGAATTCACTTCTGGATAGGCGACTGGTACAACAAGGCATTCTGCTCATGCGGCCATCTGACCCCAATCGTTGAAGCCGTCCATCAACGCTTAATGGCAGCGATGTATAGCCCTTTCGCTAAGTTTAAGGCTTCCGCCTCCGGATCCTCTCGAAGGCTATCGGCGGCCAAACAAGAAGAACTTCGAGAGTATCAGATCACTCTATTCGAGACTGCAGTTATCGAAGCCCAAAAAACGTTACATTTAGCGTGGAAAGAGATCATGTTGTGGCAATCCAGCGCCCTAGAGGTATCATGGATTGGAACCGAACATCGCGAGCGCATCCACACTGCACTTCACGATATCGTCGATCGCTTGACCCCCGAGAAGCGCGAGCGAGACCGGTTACGAATTATTACTGACTCGTTCTCACACACACTTTCGTCACTATCAAATGAGATTCAGCTCGAAGGAGGCCGCGAACATCGCCATATTGTCTCGATGGTGTCTCCTCTTAATTCCGGTCTTTCAGCCTTTCGATACAGTGGCTCCCCGTTTGAGCACCCGATCCAAGACACTCATGCCACCCAGGAGTAGAAGATGACACCCTCATCGCCGGAGCCCTCCACTGAACTTGAAGTCGACCATGGCTGGAAGCAAATTAACCAGGGTACGGATCAGTTTCACGAGTATTGCGAGTATCTGTTCAGTAGCCCCCGCATTCTTGGCAGCTCCCTGCTCCAATCAATAACAGACATATCTGATGCAAGTACGTCCACGGACTTTTGCATCGTCAATGATGCTGCCATCGAAGGGATCTCCAAACACAAGGCACGCTGGAAATCGCTTCACGGTAGAAGCCCGCAGATGCTGCACGACATCATTTGGATGTTAGGTGAATTTGCTTATCTCTCCCTGCGTCGAGCTAAACTGGTTTTCCACGCAACTGGATCTATCGACGCTTCACGTTGGATTGGAGCCACGATTGCCTGTAATCTTGCAATAGATTTTTGTAAACATCTCCCAGCCTGGCTCCTAGTTTACGATATATACTCTCGTATAAAGCTACACACTCTTTATGGGGTATGCCTAGCGAACATTGGTCGGTTCTTCGAGTCGACGCGGCATTTCAACGAAGCCCAAGCGCTCCTTAGTAAGTTCCCCGGGGCCGGTCCCGCTGACCTCGCCGTCATTGAACTTCGAAGGGCCGAAGCTGTATTGACCGAATGCGTCTATATAACTCCGTTCTTGAGTAGTAGCGATTGGAGCATTTCTTCTGATGGAGAGCCACAAAACATTCAAGCGTTCTCTGAGTTGCATGGCAAAGGCAAGGAGATAAGGATAGCTCTTCTTGATGGGCTACCGGGGGGGACGCAGTGCTCCATGGCCACTGTCCGCCAAGAAGTCCACAGACACTCCGATGCACGTGTGATATTCATCCCGACACGGATCTCGGAGTGCATCAGAAAATCTTCACCGCACAAACACCCAAGCCAGGATGCCTGGCGTGAGAATGCACAACGACATTTGAGGCGTCTCTACATCTCGGTGCTGGACGAAGCCACTGCACTACTCGACCAAGCAGAGCTGCACCTCAGTGGTCATAGCCAGAGCAGCTTATGGTGGAACCGCCTCTACATCCTGCGGCTTAGAATTTACGGGCTTCTGGAACCACTCCATAACAGAGCTGGCGATTGTCTGATATTTCGAAAGCGATCGGCAGAACAAGGAATTTTCGAAAGCTTTCGGAATGCCGTACGAATCGCACGAGATGACCCCTTCCGACAGTATCGCGCGATCAAATATTTCTTTGAAGCAGAATCAGCACTCTGCCAGATCGCCCCTCCCAGTCCTCTAAGCAGCACCCCCGAAGGAGCTAAAACTTTTTCCGATATTTTGCCTGCCGCTCGAACTGACGCGGAGACAAAGTTGGAACAACTCAAAGACAGACTATCGACAGAATCCCAACCTCATAGAGAGGCACTCACTAGCGACGCCACCATTAAAGAGACATCCTTCCTGGGAGAGGCGATCATATCGCTATACGATGCACATCGACGCGCGTCGTCAATGGAACGCACATGACCCATATTGCCTCCTGTCGCACGCAGAATATTATTTTATCCCTATATTTACATAAGATAACTTATCACTCTTATCGCCCCCTCTCTCCAACACGTTCCACTTGACCCGGTAACCGGTATTGAGACTCACACTCATACATGAGTAGCACAACTGACCAAGACATTGATTCACATCCTCTTAGTGATACAACAGATTTCGGAATTACCCAATTAGAGATCGCGACCTCTCAATCTCTACGTCGCTATAACATTTGAAAATTTACCAAAAACCCGATATACTTCCTGAATGCATATTGCTTCACTTGACATGCCTTACGCATTCACCCCTCTGTCGACGCTGGCCAATACAGATCCAATCGCTTGGGCTCGAGACCACAGCACGACTTGCCGCCTTGGTCCCAATTATCTTGACACCGTGCAACGAATAACTCGGACTGACATAAACAGGAATTGCTGGATGGTCTCGACCCAAGGCGAAGTAATAGGCCTGATAGACGTTGAGAAATCGGAGGGCGGATCAGAAGCATGGATTGCATTGGCAGTGCACCCTAGTTTCCGTAACAGAGGCCATGGTAGATCAATTCTGCTTTCGTGGCTGGGGACACCAATGGCCCTCCCCCCCACGACTGTTTCGGCAGGCATTGAAGCTGATCACCTAGCGAGCATTCGCTGTTTTCGCGCGGCTGGCTTTACCCCGACCACACTTCTGCCAGACCACCAAGGAATGTACACCTTTCGAAAACTGCTGTCTGCATGTCCCCGCACTTAGTTCGACTTTCGCACTTTCACGCTGCCAGTTCGATCAGGCGGGTTAAGTGTTGAATGTATTTCTTGACGCCCGGCGGAATACCGGGGGTCGATAAATTGACTTTGTTCTGTTTTTATAGAGTCTGTCGTCGCGGTTCGGCCAGCATGTCCGCAAACGAGTGGCGAGGCTTCCCTTTCCAGTGGCGGATCGAGGTGGCATGCTCCCGAAATCTGTACCAGACCATCCAAAAATCGATGGCGGAGCTGGAACTCAAGACGTTAACCTCGCACCCGGCTCACCCTGGGGGAACGGCTACGCGGAGAGCTTCCACCGCCATTTGCGGCGCGCGTATCTGGCGCTGGAAATTATGGAGAATCTCCCCCTGCCCAGGAGCTGACCTTGGTCTGACCGCGGGACTACAACCAGAAGCGACCGCACGGTTCGCTTGGCTATCGGACGCCCGCAGAGTTTACGGCCGTACAGGCACCCCGACAGCCTTGAAGACCATGCAGCCGTCGATTGCCGTATTGCGCTCGATTGTCGACCACGATTCAGCTAGCATGTCAACTTGACCAAATCATTATGCGCCAGTGTGAACCCCTCCCATTGAGTTTCAGATCTTGGGTCACCTAACGAGGGACAAACTGGCTCACTGGTAATGCGTCAATATCAAAGTCGGCACCACTCTCTTCAAAAACCCCGAATGAAGGTGGCTCGATCCAACGCTGAGTCTTCCACTGAGACGCCAGTTCCGCCCAGTTCCCAACGTTAGCATCGGCAGTTGTGACCCAGTCGGGCGTACCATTACGCACATCGTGCCACCGAAAGTCGACAGACAGTCGAACATAGTCGCTGACATTTGGCGGAACTGCATGAACAGTATAGCAATGAAAGATTATGACATCGCCAACATGATAATCAGACGCTTTCCATCCACCGCAATCCAAAGCCTGCCATTTACAATTTGAGAATGGATGACGATGAGAACCACTTAACACGCGGAGCCCACCCATAGCTTCTGAGATAGGCGTAAGAGGTATCCAGGAAGTGAACATGTCCCTGATCCCCCAAGTAGGATAGTCGAAATGAATGTTAGGCACTGCTTGAGGCGAGGTGTTTGGCCACACGTGCCGAATAATCCGATTAGGATGACAATATGCGAAACCCGACAGAATACCGTTCATTATTGATCGGAGTCCGCAATCAAAAGCAATCCGATGAATTGACTCCAGTGATTGCAGCTTCTTATAAACATCCAAGTAATTTGGCGATGTTGTACCGAACTCAAGCACGCGTGGCCTGAGCGGAACACTGCCCTTAGCCAAGCCACAACCCCTCAATACACCGCACACGTCGTTACATGCAGCATTCACACGGCTGCAGTCGATTGCATCCCTAAAGTAGAGATAACCGTCCTCAACGAGCGAATCGATTAGTGCGGCAGAATCTCCCCTCAGACCTGAGGAGTCCTTAATCAGATTTGAATCCATGGCCGTTAATCATCAATGAGTGCGGGACCTCAAGTACTTCATGCCATTGCTCAATGTGGCGAGGTAATTTAAACTTTGAAATGTTTAACCTATCCGGAAATGATATCCACTCACGTTCCCAGCCTTTAGACAGGACTGGCCAGTCTGGCACGCGCGGATAATGGTGCGGATATAGCGACGCTTCACATACGAGATGATCGTCTCTCTGAAATCGGTGCATGCACGCAAAATTGATGATCGACGAATTATTGGCCATGACTTCATAGATTGTCATACCATGCAATAGTATTGCATCTCCTAATTCAACCCCGACGGGACGCAACTCGATCTTCGCTGCCTCAGTTCGAATGCCAACTCCCCCTTCGCGCATATGCGACAAGGGCGCAACAATTGGTCGTAGCGACTGATCCGCAATACGCAAAACGAACTCACCATTCACGTTCGCAAGAAGTGGAATCCACGCTGTAAGTGTATCAGGAGTACCCTGCACAGTCACAAAGTCCTGATGGGGTGGAATCCAATGGCCAGGAAAGACGATACTAATTGGTCGTCGACCATGAGAGAAAACAGCTCCACCAAGTGCTTCTCTCACTGCGTCGACAACGTCCTGTTCGAAGGCCAACCGATGAATGCCCTCGATCCGCTGCAATCCAGCGTAACATTGCCACCACCCTGCACTACCTTCTTGGCGTTGCTTTAATGGCCTGGTCGCGGTGTTGGGCCGACTTTTGTCAAGCCAACCGAATGAGGCCAAAGCTGCAACAACTTCATCACGTAACTTCGCCAATATTTTTGAATCGTACACGTGCTTCAGTACATGGTGGCCTTGCCGAACAATATCATCTGCTATCACGCTTGACATCAGCGATTCGCCC
>NZ_JAKFGB010000018.1 GCF_022267515.1 Rubinisphaera margarita
TAATGAGACAGTCGTTGAGTGGCAGAAAACCCTCTGACCAATAGATCCCACATTCCGAGCAACAGGAAGCGGGTGTGGCAGGTGTTTCGATCTGTGTCGTCTGAACCGGAGATTTCCACAAGTCATCCACGTGGACCACTCGACTCTGGTTACCGGCCTCTTGTGACTGCGTCCCCCCAGACGCACGCGTCTGGGCCATCGCGTTGGGTTCGAGTTTCCGCAGGTGCATCCTTCCGCTCAGGAGTCCGCCGCGGACTGTTCCGTTTCGTTGGGGAAGTTGGTCACGGCCTGCTTTTTCATTCTGCGAAGGAGCCCATGCATCGCTTCGGCGTCGTGACCGTGCAGCATCAGGCGGAAGGCCGTCGACAGAATGGAGTCGGGAATCATCGGATGTCGGTTGTTGACGAGTGCCGACATCTCTGGCTTGCCGAGGACACGGGCGAGATACAGAGCGATTGTCTGGTCGAGCTGCAGCGAATTACTGGCGCGCCAGAAATCGGAATCGGTCAGGAACAGCGCATACATCGGCGTGTACACTTCGAGAGCCGTGCTGAGATCGATGAAGTTGTGCCAGCGATTGGGCAGCTTGTCGATGTCGATGCCGAAACCATCTTCCGAGATGCAATCGAACGTCAACTGATCGGCGGCGACGATTTCCTGCTGATGCGAATTCAGCTGATCGTTGAGCTCGATCACGAAGTTGTAGATGTTGAGATCGTGGATCAGGAACGTATCGTCGATCAGATCTTCCAGCGTGTTCGGTTTGAGCGGCTTCGTGGAACTGATGCTGATTCCGGGAACGTTTGTCTCAATGAATTTCAGGTTTTCACTGCCGATGTTGAAGTGCCTGAGAATCAGATAGTTGGCTTCCGGTGTGACGAACCACTTCAGTCCGTAGTAAATCATGTGGTGCAACAGCCAGCTGGAGTTGGGCCAGTACGGACTGATCACCTTGAAAAGTTTGACAAACGCCAGTGCCAGACGCGATAGCGGCATCAGAATCGGGAACACGAATCGCCGACTCCACGATGCCGTCGTCTTCAGCAGAGCCTTCTTGACGCTGTCGTCGAGATAGCTGTTGCTGTCGAGATAGAGTGCGAGCCAGGGATTGGGATTATCGGCTCGATTTTGCCGAGCTTCCAGGAGCACAGGTTCCACGATGCAGTTCCTTTTTACTCGAGTTCTTCGAGTTGCAGGCGATAGAGTCGGGCGACGACTTTCGCGATGGTCACGGTTCGCTCTGCCGTTGCTTCCGTCAGCCAATCGTTCAACGTTAACAGTTCATGGAACTCTTCCATGTGCGAGGGATCATTCTCGCCATGATACAGCAGGAACTTCACCTGATCCGCGTCCAGCTGCAACTGCTCCTTGATCGCCCTGCCCCATTGTGAGGCTTTGTGCTGGCCAAGCCCTTCGATGATGAACATCGCCCCCAGCAACGGCAACGGATTAGGCTGTGATGCCTGATGATACATGTAAGCCGAGAATGCCTCAGAGCCAATGTTCTTGCTGGCCGCCTGAATCTCTTCCAGCGTCCCGCCGACGGAAAGAAAATCCTGTTCGAGGAGTTCATAATCGCGATGTTCAGTGACGGCATGCAGCAGCAACCGCGATCGGAACTCAGCGAACGGTGGCGTCATCGATGACGCCGCTCTGCTGATCCAGCCGGAGCCCTCAATCACCTGTTGCCGCAGGTTGAGCAGCAGCGTGCGATAGTCCTCGAGACGAAACTTCTTCCGCTGCAGCTTCTCGATGATCGGCACCTGATTCAGCTGCGAATCAAAGTTGCTCCAGACAATCAACAGGTCCTGTAAAACCGCTTCAGCCAGTTGTGACACAATCTCAACCTTTATCGTGAATGGTCGCTCAAATAACAGTTAACTGCATAAATGAAACGATCGCCCGCCCGCTTTCGGGAACCGCGCACAATAGCCGCTGCCCGGGTACGAGACGTCCTTCATTCAAGAGTTCTTCCAGCATCAGCAGCAGAGACGCCGAGCCGGTGTTCCCGCGTGTGTAGAGATTATTAAACCATCGCTCTTCAGGAATCATGCAGCCGGCTTTCTTCATGAGCGGAACCAGCTGCTTTCGCAGACCATGCGTGGAGTAGTGACAGAGAAACAGATCGATTTCGTCGACGCGAATCAGTCCTTCTCGAATCAGCGTGACGTAAGCATTCACCCACACCGGCAGCATCTGCTCCAGCAGGTCGAAGTCCTGCCAGAGGAAGAACGCTCCCTGTCGAATAGCGTCATCAAGAGTCGCGTGAAGGTTCCACGGCTGTGGACTCTCGCTGAACTGCCTCAGCGGTTTTCCGGCGACCATGCAGGCATCGAACCGGTCGGCGAAGGATCGAAGCCGGATCCAGTCAATCCTCAGACTGCGGCCATGTGAATTCGGTTTCGCTTCGAGAATGGCGGCTCCTGCTCCATCCGAGAGAGTCCACCGGAGATACTCCGCCGCCAGCGGGAGTCCCTCATCGGCGTTCAGAGCAACGGTTCCTTCGTAATGCCCGGGGCGGAAAAAGCGACTGGCAAACTCACCTGCGGTGACAGCCGCCGTCGTATGTTCTCCCGACTGGATCTGAAGCAGGGCGTACTTCAGGGCCATCATGCTGCTGGCACAAACACTCTGGAAACTGGCCACCTCCAGCGGGGGCAACCGGCTTTCCGCGTGAACCATGCTCCCGATACCCGGCAAGAGCACATCGTTCTGAGAAGTGCCGCACGCCAGGAACGAGAGATCTCGCGGAACGATCTCCGACTGCCGCAGAGCATCTTCCAATGCCGTGTGCTGCAGGCGGGCTACCGTCCAATTCGTCGAGCCATCCGGCTGGATCGCATAGTGCCGCTGCTGAATCTGGTTGTGCCGTAAGGCGATTTTGCCGAGCCTAGAGGGACGCCCGCGGATGCGACCGATGTAGTCTTCCATCTCAGAATTGGAAACCGGATGCCCCGGAAGGCATTTGCCGAGAGCGTTGATATAGACAGAATCCGGCATTCAATCATTCCGCACGTCGTAAATTCGCAGGGGCTTTTCTGGCGATGCTATCCTAGTGGAAGCAACCGGGATTAACCATACGTCCAGGATCATCTGCGTTCAGGCAGCACCAACAAAAAAGCCGCCCTCGTTTCCGAAGGCGGCTTTGCGGGACAGGCAGCGGTCCCGGTTATCGATTAGTCGCGGTAGGAGTAGTACTTGATCTCGCCGCGGCAGCGATCCAGGTCGGCGTGGATCGTGAAGATTCCTCGGCCGCGGACGTCCTTGACTCGCAGGTCAGCATGATGCCCGGCTCGGCGAAGTGCTCGTTCATAGTCGCCTGAGTCGTGCAGATGGTAGCCGTCGATGCTGACGATCACGTCCCCTTCTTCCAAGCCGATTCGCCAGGCTTCGGAGCCTTTGACCACACCCTTCACAACCATGCCGTAGCAGGTCTGCTTGCCGTAGAAGCCGAGTTTAGGCACGTCGTCGTGATGATGATGATCGACATCCGGCTTCACCAGATAGAGTCGCTCACCAGCCTGAACCGAGACAGCGGAGAAGGAGATCGCGGCGACAGCAACGAACAGTTTGGCAGCATTGGAAAGCGTCATGGTTTCGTCCCTTTGTCTTATTGTTTTGAAGGTGGATTTCAGTGTTGTGTTGTTGAACTCCTGATGTATTACAGGGCGAAATCCAACGCGTTCACGGGACGGCCAATGGCCTTCAATCGGAAAGGATTTTGTAAATTGTGCAAAGCGACAGGCGGAAAGTCGGGGTTCCGCAGGGCGGGCCAGGAGCACGAAACACCGCAACCACTTACCGAAAAGCCACTTACGACTTCCCAACAGGCAGCCACTGATTGTAAGAGGCTGTCAAGAGGAATGTCTGAGTGAACTCCCGTTGAGTCGGTTCGGGGATCGCTGTTAATCTCCGCCCGTTTCATTCCCAGACTTTTTGCGCGCACCGACGCCCTCCCTGACGGAGATGCCGTGATGTTTTCATTCCGTATCCTTCTGGTCGTGCTGGTACTGGTCTCCGGACTGGTCGCCTTCGGCTGCCGCTCCACGCCCGTAAGCAACCGCAAGCAACTGGTCCTGATTCCAGAGCATCACGAGGTTCAACTCGGCATGCAGGCCTACGAAGAGATTCTGGCCGAAGAGAAGGTCTCGACGAATCAGCATTACATCGAGATGGTCAATCGGGTCGGGAAACGTATTGCCGAGGCTTCGGGCCACGATGAATACCTGTGGGAATTCCGGGTCATCGATTCCCCGACCGCGAATGCGTTCGCACTCCCCGGGGGCAAGGTCGCCATTTATGAGGGGATCCTGCCGATCTGCGAGAATGAAGCCGGTCTGGCCGTGGTGATGTCTCACGAAGTTGCGCACGCGATCGCCCGACATGGTGGCGAACGAATGACACAACAGGGCGCGGTCACAGCCGCAGGCAAAGTCATCGACTTCTATTCGAAGGATCGCGAGAAGAAGGAACAGGAACGCGTGCGGGCCATTTTCGGAGCCGCCTCTCAATATGGATACATTCTCCCCTACAGCCGGAAGCATGAAACGGAAGCGGACGAAATCGGCCTGATCCTGATGTCCCGAGCCGGCTACGATCCTCGCGAAGCCCCGCGATTCTGGAAACGGTTCGGACAACTGAACTCGGAGAAGCCCCCGGAATTCATGTCGACGCACCCGTCCGACGAGCGGCGAGCCGCCGATCTCGAGGCGATGCTGCCCGAAGCACTGGCGGAGTATGAACAGGCTCCCGAACAGTTCGCTCTGGGCAAGCCGATCTTCAGCACGGGAAACCTAGCCGGGAAACCACCCGCCGGGGACTCCAAGATCGTTCCTGCCGCTGCTCTGCAGGGTCCGGAAACGGATGATCCGTTCTTCTCTCAACCGTAATCTGCCCGTTCACCCCCGCTTCTCCACAGTTGAGGGGATACGCCACAGCGGATAGAGTTGACGCGTCGTGAGAACCGTGGACACGGTCCGTTCCGCGTTCGCTCCTCATCACGCTGGCTCGAAAGGTCGTCTTGGAACATCTCATTCCTCATCACTGGTTCGTCGAGGCCAATTCGATCCTGCTGCTGATCTACGCCATCGGCGGTCTGTACTTCCTGCGGATGGGAGCGGAGTGGCTGGTCGAAGGCGCCTCCGCTCTGGCCTATCGGATCGGGATGCCCGAAGTCGTTGTCGGTGCCACGATTGTCTCGCTGGGCACCACGACGCCGGAATGCGCCGTCTCGGTCCTGGCGGCCTGGAATGGCAACGCCGGTCTGGCGCTCGGCAATGCCATTGGCTCGGTAATCTGCGATTCCGCCCTGATTTTCGGCCTTGGCTGCATACTCGTTCGCCTGCCTGCCGACAAATACATTCTTTCCCGGCAGGGCTGGGTGCAGTTTGGTTCGGCGGCTCTGCTTTCGGCCATCTGTTACTTCATGTACTTTCGCGATGGCGACGCTGCCCGGATTACACGGCCCGTCGGAATCGGCCTGTTGGTTCTGCTGGGCGTCTATATGATCTTTTCCGTGAAATGGTCGCGGCGACATCCCATGGAAACCACCGCCCGTGTTTCCGAGAACATCGCCGAACATGTCGAACCCAATGAAGAGGTTCATGTCGCCGACGAACATGTGACGGAGAAAGGCGTGCCGGCCCTGATCGGCATGATGCTCGCCGGACTGGTGGTTGTCATTTTCTCCGGTCACTTCGCCATTGAATCGGTCTCCGAACTGGCTGTGCGCATCGGCATCCCGCAGCTCGTCATCGCCGCGACGCTGGTGGCACTCGGAACCTCGCTGCCGGAACTGGTGGTCGGATACACGGCCATTCGTCGCGGTCATCCCGAGCTGCTGGTGGGGAATGTGCTGGGAGCCGACATTCTGAACATTCTGTTCGTGACCGGGGCGGCTGCCGCTGCGGCTCCGCTGCCGATTGTCGAGGCGGGTGCCAAGCTGCCGGATATCTTTCTGAGACTGCATCTGCCTGCCATGATGCTGATCCTGGTTTACTTCCGCGCCTGTATTTTCCGGGCCACCCGCGTCGGCCATTTCAGCCGGTGGATGGGGATCCCGTTACTGATCATGTACGTCGGGTATACGGTGTCCCAGTTCGTTGTGAGTCTGTAAGACGGACTCCGACTCTTCCCGGGAGATCACCGCGGTGTTGCCGCCGACCCTGCCCGTCCCGCAGGAATAGAAACGATTCCAACAAGGAGAAACGATCGAGATGGAGATTCGCGCTGCTCAGGAGCTTTCGTCGGATGAGAAACTCGATGGTCTCGTGCTGTTCATCAGCAACGGGTCGACTTCCGCGGTCCCCCAGCAATTGGCCGAAGCGGTCGAACAGCTGTTGCCCCGCCTCCTCGAATCGGACGACATGCCGAAGAAGGCAGGTGAAACCCGCCTGCTCTATGGTCAGGCCGCTCCGCTGCCGGCTCGAGTTCTGCTCGTCGGCATGGGGAAAGCCGACGCCAGCGTCGACAACGAAGCCAGCCGTTTCAAAGCCTTCTGCACAGCCGCCCGGGCCCTCTGCGATAAAGCCGATCGAAATATTGCCTGGGTTCTCCCGGGCGTGGAAAACTCCCAGGTCGATCAGCAGCGTCAGCTCGAACTCGCCGCCGCGGCGATCGAAGTCGGCGTGCTCACACAGGGAGTTTACCAGCAGGAAAAGAAGAAGTTCCCGTACCAGTCTGTCCAGCTGCTCAACGCTGGCGACAACGCCGATCAGGCGGTCGCCAACGGACGAATTCTGGGACAGTCGATCAACATCACTCGCGACCTGATCAACCGCTGCGCAAGCGAAGTCACGCCGACCACTTTCGCCGATCGAGCCGCGTCCCTCGCCGGAGAAGTTGGACTGACCTGTCAGATCTTCGACGAAGCTCAGCTGCAGAAGGAAAAGATGGGATCGATGCTGGCGGTCGCAAAGGGGTCCGACCAGCCGCCGCGCATGGTGAAACTCGAATACAAGGGCGCCGGAGATGCCCCCTTCATCTCGCTGATCGGTAAAGGCGTGACCTACGACAGCGGCGGACTGTCTATCAAACCGAGCGACAGCATGAAGACGATGAAGTCGGACATGTCGGGAGCCGCCACCGTGCTCGGCATTATGCACGCGGTTGCCGCTCTGAAGCTGCCGATCAATGTTCGCGGTTACTGCGGCCTCGTCGAAAACATGATCAGCGGTCGTTCGTATCGCGTTGGTGATATCCTGACCGCCCGCAACGGCACGACCATCGAAGTCCTCAACACCGATGCCGAGGGGCGTCTCGTCCTGGCCGATGTTCTCAGCTATGCCGTCGATGATGGTTGCGAAAAGATGATCGACTTCGCCACGCTGACCGGCTCCTGCGTCGTCGCACTCGGCGAAGATTATTCGGGCCTCTTCACCAACTCCCAGGACTGGTGCGACGAACTCGTTCAGGCCGCCGAAACGACCGGGGAAAAGGTCTGGCAGTTGCCGATGTGCGACTCGTTCAACGATCAGCTCAAGTCCGACGTCGCCGACTGCCGCAACGTCGGTGCCCGCTGGGGCGGAGCGATCACCGCGGCCAAGTTCCTGGAAAAGTTCGTCAGCGAAACGCCGTGGATTCACTGCGACATCGCCGGCCCGGCCTTCCGCTCGGAAAGCAAACCGGAACGCGACGGCGGCGCCACTGGCGTTCTGCTGAGAACCGTCCTCGAACTCCTGAAAAAGCGAACCGCCTGACGTTGTCGACGGTCCTGATAAAGTTGTCGCGATTTGGCCACCGATTAATGTCAGGCCATTGATGTTCCTTCGCCCCCTCCAGAGGGAGCGGCTTGATATCTCTGCCAGGTGCAGAAGGGCGGATGAGGGGGCGATCAACCAGCGACGTTCTTTTCCAAAATGAACCCAGCGGCCTGTGAAGCATGCCACCCGCATTTCCCCCTCACCCTAGCCCTCTCCCCCAAGGGGGCGAGGGAACTGTTGATGACCTACACCTATGAACCATCCCAACCCGAAGCGTGAGCGAGGGCCTTCTCTCAGGTCCTCAATGACGTTACGGGTTATGAAGCCGAACTTTCCGATCAGGAACAACAGCGATGAGTGAGAACTGGATTTCTGACCGGATGCGGAATATCGATGCGTCCGGGATTCGCAAGGTCTTCGACCTCGCCGCGACGATGACCGACCCGATCAACCTCAGCATCGGGCAGCCGCATTTCGACACGCCCGAGCCGATCCGGGAGGCGTTTCATCAGGCCATTGAAAGCGGCCGGAACGCCTACAGTCAGACGCAGGGCATCAAGCCGCTGATCGACCGGATTCAGGCTGATGTCGATCGCGAATACGGACAGGACGACCGCAAGGCGTTCATCACCAGCGGCACCAGTGGCGGGCTGATGCTGGCCCTCTGCACGCTGGTCAACCCGGGTGACGAAGTGATCGTCTTCGATCCCTGGTTCGTAATGTACAAGCATCTGACGACCCTCGCCGGCGGCAAAGTCGTCCAGATCGATACCTATCCCGACTTCAAGATCGACATCGACAAAGTCGCCGCGGCGATCACCGACCGCACCAAGGTCATCCTCTTCAACAGCCCGAGCAACCCGACGGGAGCCGTCGCCAGCCCGGAAGAAGTGCAGGGACTGGCCGAACTGGCGATGAAACACGACATCGCCCTGATCAGCGACGAGATCTACCGCACCTTCTGTTACGACGACAACTTCTGCAGCCCGGTCGAATACAACCCGCAGACGATCGTCATCGACGGCTTCAGCAAATCGCACTCGATGACTGGTCACCGCGTCGGCATCTGCCACGGCCCGCAGCACATCGTGCAGCAGATGCTCAAACTGCAGCAGTTTACGTTTGTCTGCTCGCCGCATCCCGCTCAATGGGCCGCGCTGGCCGCCTGCGATGTCGACATGACAAACGAAGTCAACGACTACCGCGGCAAACGGGACTACATGCTCGACCAGCTGAAGGATTACGAGATCCACGGAGCCGGCGGAGCCTTCTATCTGTTCGTGAAAGCCCCCTGGGGGACCGGCACGGAATTCGTGAAAGAAGCGATTGCCCGCAACCTGCTCATCATTCCCGGCAATGTCTTCAGCAGCAAAGACACCCACTTCCGAGTTTCGTATGCCGCGACGGAACAAACGCTCGAACGCGGAGCCAAGGTGCTGAAAGACCTGCTCCACGCCCGTTGAGACGGGACTCCCTCGTCGCGGCTGAATTCAGCCATGTCGGCGGGGATACGCGAAGCCGTATCCCTGCAGCCTTAAGGTCAGATTGACGTTGAACAAGATGGTGGGTGGCCCGTCCGGCCCGGACGGGTGACGAAGTCACAAGAGGCCCCGCCATCGTCGAGGATTCTTCCTGTGACGAACGATTCCAGAACAAAGGACGCGGATGGCGCGTCCTCTTGTCGCTAACGCGACCCGCCCGTCGTGGCGGACGGGCCACTCTGCGTGTCTTACGTGACCACGGCCGATTCGGTCGGGGTTTCTTCCTTCGGTTTTCGGAAGGCGGCGATGCAGGCTCCGATGAGCAGGAGCATGGCCAGCCAGCCGGAGCCGCTGGGGAGGATGACGAACAGGGCGAGTCCCATCAGGATCAGCACGCCGCTGACCGGACGTCTGCGGGCGGCTGGGTCGGAAGCTCGGACGCTCACGATGACCAGGGCGACGATCAGTCCACTGCAGAGGACCAGCCAGCCCCAGCCGAGGAGCGTGCCGACCCGTTCAGATGACTGGACTCGAATCGTCAGTTGAGGATCACCGCCGACTTTGGAGAAGACGGTTGTCTGTCCATAGACGGGCAATGCGATCGGCAGAGACAGCCCGATCACCGCTTCGCCACGACTTGGAACCGCCTGCTCGGCAAGGCGTTCCATGCCGAACGCTCCTCCCATACCCATCTCCGGAGCCCTTTCATCGGTGATCTCCGGTACAACGGCGAAATCCGAAAATGAATAGGTAAGGCCGAGATCTTCAGTACGCGATTGCGGAACAGCGAAGCGTTTCAGCTGTTCCCGTTCGGACTTCGACTCTCCTGGAGCGGCCCCTTTCGAGACCCCGCTTCTCCGTCCCATACTCTGCTGATTCTGTTCGATCACAATCGAATTCTGGCGCACACTTTCCTCGAGCAGCATTCGACGGTTCAACTCCCGCTCCTGGAACTGCATCAGATCCTTGTTCTTCTTGTCGCTCACCGGTGGAGTGGCTTTCTCCAATTGGAAGTGCTGCGTGGAGAAGTTGACGGATCCATTCCGATCGAGGCCCGAGTTCACACCGCGATTCTGTTCGGCGAAACCGTTCGAGACCTGGATGTCCTGATTGCACCCGAGGACAAACAGACGCCCGAGCGATTGCGATTCCGCTCCGGAAACCGGTTCTCCCATGAGAGCCTGCTGATCGCCAAATTCGACCGGGGACGTCTCGGCTGCCTGAATCTGTTGCTGGATCGACTCGTTGACTTCGCCTTCCTGTGCGGCGTCCGCCAACCCTTTCTTGAGGCTTTCATAGTTACTGACCGCCAAGGCTCGCTGTTTATACGAGTACGCCTTGCTGCGGGCGATTTCGGCGAGTTCGGAAAGTTCCTGAAGGCGGTTGTAAACGCGGACATCGCTCACCGCCCGGCTCTCGGCGGTGCCCATGTTTGTGGCGGCTCCTTCGACGGCTGTCACAATGTAATCATCCGGCGTACTCACGCGCCAGACCGTATAGAGCACCGGCACGCCAAATTCCGACGACGTGTCCCGGGAAAGGATGTCCGGCCGCTTCAACTCCAGCGCCCGCCCCCACCACGCCGCACCGAGGCCGGCGTCGAGTGCTCCCTGAGTCACCAGTCGAACTTCATAGGCGAGATTCGCAGCCCCACCCGGCGGCAACGGAACGAGGTGAAGTTCCTGTCCTTCAACCGTTCGGCGGACGGCTCGAGCCGCCTGATTATTCACCAGCACCGAGAGAAGCTGCTCCCCTTCGGGAAGCATCACCGGGAGAAACTGGCGGCGACGATTTTTCACTGTATACGTCACCTGGGTCCGATAGGTGCCCGGTCGATCGATCACGGTTGTCAGCTCGGCGAAGAAGATTGTCGCGGCGGGTGACTCCTGCTCTTCGAGCGGCTTGAGTTCCCAACTGGGAACCACAGCCGGTGTCACGCGGATGATCTCCATCGCCCGTTGAACGAGGGAATCGGGAACCTGCAGAGGAAGTTCGTTTCGAGAAACAAGATAGGCGTCGTGCTGCGAGATGGGCTCCAGCGTCTGCTGACCGAGATTGACCAGAACGGCGTAGTTGCCTTGAATGTCGAGTTCCGGCGACTCCCCTTCCCCGTCGGCCGCACCCGCGATAAAGCGAATCAGCGGAGTGCGGACCGTTTGATCGGCGGGATAAGGCAGCGAAATGACCGCACTGGCGAAGAACGCGGAGCTTTGCGGCGTCCTTGTTTCAATGATCCACCGCGTCCGCTGGTCATCCACCTTTTCGGTGCGTATCTGTCGGATCCCATCGGATTCAAACTCGATTCGCTCCTGCATCCACGTCGGCCCGACGAAGGCAAAACGATCGGTGCCGGCTTTGGAGATCTTCCATTGCAACGAGATTCCATAATCGATTGAGACATCGGTGACCGCGATCACCGTGACCGAGCTGGCTTTCAGTTGCGCATCCTCCCGGGTCAGACGAATCGTCACCGGAGTGGAGTCGACGCGTGACTGAAAGAAGCCGATCCGCAACGGAAACTGTGCCACCGACCGCATGACATCCGGCAGCTTCTCGGCAGCCAGCGTCTGCGCGGAACCGGCGTCGGTCACGATGACGCCAAACGCCGCCGACGCCCCCACGCCGAGATACTCGCGGGAGGTGGTTGCTCCGCTCATCCGCAATCCCTGCAGTTCCAGCTGACTCGTCTCGTTCAACTCCTGTTGAATGAATCCGCGAACGGCGACGCGAATCTTGCCCTGCTGCGGACTTGAGAAAAGTACGGTCAATGTTTCAGACTCATTCGGACCGGCAGCCGTGTGGAACCAGTCCTGAATCGCCTGTCCCTGCACCTCGACAACCTGCATTCCGGCTGGCAGGGCGACATCGATCGACAAGCGTGGCTCCCCTTTCAGCACGGCATCCAGAACCGTGGCCACCTGTGTTTTATGAGGCTGCAGATCGAGCAGCGTGTAATGGGTGACATCGGCCTGCGTCGGTTCCCGGCGGATCTCGAGAGTGATCTCCTGAGGGCGTCCAGAGAAACGATAGACACGTTCGATCGTGGAAATCGTCCGGAGATTATCGATCGGCTTGAACTGCTCCACGCCCAGCTGTCGCACACCCTGGGTCGACGAGACGACAACATCGAGCAACGGTTCCCAGCCGACCGCCCAGGTTCCGATTTCTCTCGTCACCCCCTGAGGGATGACATCGGGACAGACAAACTGTTGACGCTCAGTCGACACGCTCAACGGAGCGAACAGCGACATGGCGATTGTCGTGCTGTCTTCGACCGAACGCTTGAGCAAAACCCGCAGTCGGCCGTCGGCCTGTTTCTGCCAGCCGGCGAGATCCTGACCCGAAAGCGATTTCAAAGCGACCGAAGCAGGCAGTTCAAAAAGAACTTCGGAGAAGCTCCCCTGGGCGATCTGAAACTTGAAGGCATACCGCAGTTCTACCCCGACTTCTCGCACCAGAACCTGTCGCGTCGATTCGCTCGAAAGGAACTGCAGTTGAGCGGAAGAAACCTTCGGCTGCCAGGAAAGGCGATACTCGCCCCCTTCCGCAACGGCGAACTCGGCGTAAGTGGTACCGTCCCGTTCCACGAGTTCGTACGGCACTTCCCCGTCGTTGACCCGCAGTTGCACATCGGCAGCCGGTAAGGCAAAGGACATTGACCCCGCAGCGACCGGGTCCAGCCTGACACTGAACTGACCCGCGCTGCCGATCGCGCTGGCGGGGATCAGGAAGTTGACGTCGACAAGGTGCAGTCCTTTGCTGCCGACGAGCACATTCGTGCTGACGCCCGCGTCCGTGGAAGCAGTCACCGGTTTGCCGTTCACTTCGATCGACTGCAGCAACAGCGGTGCGATCGGAAGCGGCACGAGTTGCGGCTGATCACGATAGCTGCGCACAACATAGCGGGCCTGCATGGAAACGGCCTGACGGGATGCGGGCTCTCCGTCTCCCGGGGGTTGAACACGAACCACGTACGAGGCTTCGCTGACCTGATGATCCAACGGAGCCGGTTCGGCGAAATCGTCTGTATGAGTCGCCCGCCACAGATCCAGATAGTGATCCTTCGGCACGAACACACGCTGAGCCGCCAGAGGCGAAGTCCCCTGAGCGTACGGAAAGACGAGCGGAATCTTCTCAGCCTGAACCGAATCTGCTTTCGGAACGGCGAGTTGAGCGGCTGGCACTTTGTCTTCGGCGTAGCTGCCCGAACAGAACAGCAACAGTCCGAGTCCGGCAGCGGCGGAAGCAGGACTGAGTTTCGCGAAGAACCGCCCACACGTCCGACATCCCCGGGCGATCAGCAGCACCGTGGTCCGGAGCATCCAACCGAACAACCCGATCCAGGTTCCGATCAATACCCCCTCCAGCACCGGGTCAAATAGCCGCGGCGTGACTCCGATGAGAGCCAGCGGGATTCCGAAGAGGATCACACTAACCAACAACCGTTTCGCCCAACTGAGCTCTCGCATCAGCCAGCAGACCAACGCCACAATCGCGGCGACCAGCCAGCGGGAATGCCAGACGAGTTCTTCGGACAACACTCGGACACGCACATTCTCCGGAACGCGGAATGTCTGCAGATGAGTCGTCCTCAAGCCTTCGGGAATCTGCAATCCGACAGCCAGAGACATCAGCCCATCCAACGGCTTCCCTGCTTGAGGGGCTTGAACCCGTTGAGGCAGGTCAGCCTGCCCGGCAAGATTAGCGGCCAGTTCGTCGACCTGACGTGCTTCGGAACTGGAATTACTCTGTTGAGCCGGCTCCGTTGTCGCTGCAAAAGGATTCGCAGGCGCGTCAGGAGCCGACTGTGGCTTCGCCAGTTGCAGTTCGACGCCGTTTGCTGCCCCATCGTTGCCGCCACCGACACTGAGGGTATCCAGTGACTGGATCGTCGCTGGCAGTGGTTGCCCATTATTATTCTCAAAATCACCGAGCAGATAACGGTCGTCGGCCGGGGTCGCTTCAAGACCTTCCATCGTCATCTGTTCGGCTCCAGCGGGGTTGAGGATTCGCGCAGATCGACGAGCGGACTGTCCGCCGAGAAGCAGAAAGATCGGCAGCACGATGACCAACACGAGAAGAGCGACGATGGAGACGCTGTAGCCGAAGTGATTCCGCAGCAACGTCAATCCCGCCACGACGCCAACGACCACCAGACCGATAAGCAGATTCGTGATCAAGGTCGACCAGGTGAGCGTCTGCAATCGTTCCCAGACCCGTTCCAGCCAGGTCGAGCGGCGAGGTTGTGAGATCAATTCCACGTTCTCATCGACCGGCATCAGCACCGTGTCGACGGCGTGATGAACCTTCCAGTCGGTCTGCATGATCGGCAGCGACATGGTCTCGCTCTGACCGATGTCGACACGAAACTCGGGAACGTCGAGTCGTTCGGTCCAGGTTCCGGTTGTCGTCGCGGCTGGTCGACGATAAAGCAGGCGAATGGCCCGCGGGGTCCCGTCCGTTCCGGTTGCTGGCAGAGGCACGATGAATCCCTGAGTAAGTTTGCGGACTGTCATCGGTGTTCCATCAACGGTTGCCGACCAAAGCACCGCCCCTTCCGGCAATGCTACCAGCAGACTCTGCACACCGGCTGCCAGGAGAGTCAGCTGCGCCTGCTGTTGAATGTGGGAATCGTTCACGAGCAGCGTATCGATCAACAACTGTTGACCGACAGCGCGAGGCACGGCGTGAGCGGTGAACTCGTCCAGCGTGAACTCGATCGTCGCATCCGGTTCGATCAGGTGATAGCCGGTGACAACCCGCTTCGTACCCACTTCCGCTGGCATCGGCAGATCCGTCGGGTCAATCGGCGAGACCGCCGTGCCCCGCTGGGACGTGGCCGTGACATCGACGTACTGTTCTTCATCCGCCAGAAACGCCACATACTGTTCCTGGAGTTCCGCCTGTTTGAACTGCAGAAGAGGCACCGACATCGACTCGGCGTCTTCGCGAGGCAGCACGAGTTGCAGTGACAGCCGAATTGTCCCCGTCACATAACGATCAAACGTCAGGTCCCAGACGGTTTTCTCATCGACTTCCCGCTGTCGCTGGCGGGAGATCCGCGCGTCTCCCGAAATCTGAAACTCTCCTTTCACCGGGATCAGAGCCGGCAGTTCAATCTGCAGTTCCCTGAGACCTCCCCCGCTGATGTCGAGTTCCACGCGATGCCCGAAGGCTATCGACTGCTCATCGGCATCGACGGTCGTCAGCTTCATCACATTGAAACGAGACGGCTTGCGTTGAACTTCGATGCGGCCGTCGATTTCGGCATTCTGATAGCGATAGGAGAACAACTCTTCCGGTGTCCCCAGGAACACGGGATCCATGCCGGTGATCTCCTGCGGCACGACCTCAAGCCGCGGGCTTCCGGCAACGGTGTAAGCGCCTTCCAGAATCTGAACATTGTCCAGATTGATTTCCGGAAGTGAGAACGTCATCCCTCCGCCATCTTCCCCTTCGACGCGCGACTGACGAACCAGTATGGAAATCGATCGTTTCTGCCCCGCAGCCAGCGGAGGATTCAGGGGAATCCGAATCCGCGCCCCGCCTTCTCCTCGGGAGACGTATTGCCATTCGATGGGAGCGGCATCCTGTTGAACCAGATCGACCGTCCAGCCTTCGGGCAGATCGGCCTGGACTTCGTAAAGCGGAGCAAACAGCGACTGCAGCGTAAAGGCGGCGAGCAGGCTCATCTCCAGTTCCTGCAGATCAAGCCGCTGCGAGACGGCGGCCTGAACTTCCCCAGTTGTTTCATCGACGGCCAGTCGAAACACGAAATCGGACTGCCACCAGTCGTAGAACCGCATTGGCCCCTGCGGAGTGAATCCCTCCATCGCTTTCCAGTTCCGTGTTGCCGGTCGAATGCCCTCCATGGCGAGAGTCTTCACACGAATCTCTCCCGGAGAGGAAATGCTCAATCCGCCGGTATGTGTGGTCGCTCCCTTCAACTGCAAAGTAGCGACTGTCCACTCTTCGTTCTCGGTCGCGAGCTGAATGCCGCGCATCGTGACACGTGTGCGTTCGGGCAGCACTTCGCGAAACGTCAGCACAACCTGAGTTCGTTGCGGGTCTTCCGGATCGTCCAGCAGTTCCCAGGCTTCCAGTCCCGTGGCGGCAACATCGGTGATCTCCAGCCGGCTGGGAACGGAGAATTCGAGCCGAGAGAACCGCTTTCCATAGGAATCGATCTGCGTCACGGTCTGCCAGTCGAGGCTGTCACGCTCGAGACCGACAGCGTACACGGTCTGGGCGAAGACGAGAGATTCGTCGAGCGACTCCTCAATGGCATCAGTCCACTGCAGCTGGGCCTGTGCCGCTCCCCCCGCGGGGAGCGTAATCGTCCGGGCATCGGCGGCTTTCTGAGATTCCTCCAGTCGATCGCCATTGAACCGCAGCCGACGACCGGCTGGGACTTCAACGGACAGGGTCGACGGCACGCCGGGGATCAGACTCAGCGTTCCGAGTTCATCGGTACCGGCTCGAACGACCGGCAGTGTCATTTCGAGCGTGAGCGTATCGGCTCCCACGAAGTCGGTGATCATGACCGGGCCCTCGCAAGGCCCCGACAGTCCAAGCGGAGCCGGTTGTCCCTTCCAGGTCGCTTTCTCCAGCGTCACCTGTCGGATCGGCAACGGAAGACACGCCCAGCCGGCGACCGACTTCGAGATCCGGCAGTTTGCCGTCACCGCGATAACGTCTCCCTGCAGGACCACTTCGTAAGCAACATGCTCGATCAGAATCTGAACCGGACGGCCTTCCGGGCCGGGGGTCGCCTGTTCGGCGTTCTGCAATAACTGCTCGAATTCGTTGCGGTCAACCAGGACGCCTGGCTCCACCTGGGACCAGTATTCGGCCAGCGCATTTTCGGGCACATAAATGCGTTCGTAGCGATCGTCTGGAAGACGTTCGGCCTCGTTATTCGGCTGAGCGACGAGACGCTGAGCCGGGGTTATCAGCAGCATCAACATCAGGAACGGAACGAGCGATTTCATACCTGCCCCTCCTGGTCCCGATGAGGGGGCTCATCGTCGTGCAGCGATCGGTCGTCGAGTTCGGCATACTCCGTTTCCGGCTCAGAGGGTCTGCAGCAATACCTCAACTGAAACAGACCGTGCACGAACCAGACGAGCAGCAGAATCACAATTCCGAACCGAGCGGAGTAGACCGCCTCTTCGACGAGGTCGGGCATAAACTGCAGAACAGCCGCCAGAATCGTCGCGGCGACCAGCAGGACCAGAATCTTATTCTCCCACGTCGACTTCACCAGCACGAGTGCGATCACGAGGAGCAGCAGCGTGAGCAGAGCAGTGACGTAGTCGCGGTTCCAGTAAGACAGCTCCAGCGACTCACTGCTGCCGACAGCGGTGTAGATGTAGGGCACACCTTCTGTCGGGAAGTTCACAGCTCCCCCGGGTGTCGCCAGCCATTTGGTCTGATCCACGTAATAGGTATCGTTCTGAATGCCTGTCGAGATCGAGGCACTGCGCGAAGCGCTGATCCGCCGGAACGGCAACTCGGCACGAACGGGAACGTATCGTTCGGGGAGCCAGACGATACACCGACTTTCCTGCACGACGGCCGCGTTCTCACTGGCGGTCAGCAATCGTGGGAGTGGGAATTCGGCCGCCCCTCGCAGTGTTGATTCGGAGAGTTCCTGTCCGGTCATCAGGTACTGCAACGTCAGCAAAAAAGGCTCATCGGAGCTCTTACTGCGACTGACATTGAGCACATAGTTCACGAGATCCGCGTCCGACGACTCTTCCCCCCGTTGCAGGACTCGCGTTTCGCCATCGATCTGCACCACCATCGGTTGCGCCGACTCGGGCAACTGGATCAGCAGTCGCTGGCGTTGGCTGCTGCGGACCTGCAGTCGCGAGCGGACCGCCACATCGGTCGAATTGCCGATGACGAATTCCGTCAGCATCCGCGAAACCACCGTGCTGACTACCTCTGCGACGTCGTAACGAGACACCGTCAACGCGAGTTGAATCGGTTCCTCGTCCTTCTGGAACGGGTAACGAAACGCCTGATGTCCGTTGGAGGGCAAACGGTTGAGTTCGCGAACGTCGATCGGCTCCAGTCCGGCACCCTCTCCCTGAACGAGAACGGACAAAGCGGGATCGGTCTGGACGACAACTTCTCCGCTCGACCGGATCAGTTCGATCTCACGACCGGCGGGCCTTGCCAGGCCGAGGGCTTTGGGGATGAGCAGCGTCTCGTTGCGAGGGGGCGTGGCCGCCGGATCGGCTTCGTTCTCCGCGGCTTCCTGTCCGGACTGCAGCGAAATGTCGTAAGTCAAACGGAACCGCTGCCAGCCGGTGGCCGGTCGCTGCGTCTGAATCAGCCAGACAACCCAGGGACTCTCCTCCTCGGCTTGTTCCGGTGTCTTCTGCTGGATGGGCACGCTCGATTTGTCCGCCGTTTCAATCTCGATCTGACTGCTGTACTCACGAGGCACGGCGATGCGGAACTGATCGACCCCGGCATATTGGACATGAAACCAGACCTCGGTGTTGACCGAGATTCCCGAAGGCTGGACCTGAACCGTGGTCGCCGCTTCTGCAGTCAACCGCGTCGGACGCCGCACGGTGCGAACCGGGATTTCGACCGGACGGGTCTGATACTTCCAGGCAGCTCGGATCTGAGTGTCGCGAAAGTGATAGTCGCCCAGTTCGCTATTAGGGATCGACTGCGCATTGCGGATCTGGCTTTCTTCGGCGGCCAGTTCGATGGCTTCAATCGTAAAGACGCCGATTCGCCCTTCCTCCTGCCGAACGCCCATTGGTTCGAACAATGGCAGGTTGTCGAGTTCAGCCGTCTCCCCCTGCAAATATCCTTCGGGCGGCGGGACGTAGCCACGGATCCCGACGGCCACATTGCCCTGGGTCCGTTCTTTCAATGCGAGAGTCAACACGCGAGACTGCTCATCGAGCTGATACTCGGCCATCTGGGCACATTCGACGTTCGTCAGCTCGAACCCTTCGGGAATCTTCAACTGCAGTTGAAACAGACCGGCCTTGGTAATGTCGTACGACAGCGACGACACCAGTTCGATCCGCTGTTCGCGGAAGACAACGAGACTGTCGAGTTTCACATCCAGAATCGGTTGAACCGGTTCGGCTTTCACCACGAGTTCGATTCGCGGCGAGAAATAACGGAAGGCGAGCTGGGCATCCGACTTCTCGCCCAGATCGGTCCGAACGAGCCCCGCCTGTTGCTGCACCACGAGATTCAGTTCTTCGCCGTGCATCAGAGCGATCTGGCCCTGTTCGCGGGTCACATCCAGACTGTGAATCCCGTGGGCGGCTCCATTCTCGCCGATCCCCGCGAGGGAAACGTTTTCTTCCGAGAGGGATCGTTCGGTGTGAATCTCCACCTCGCAACTCCCTTCAACCGGGGCGAGCAGCTTGATCTCGATGACTTGCCGCTGGTCTTCCTGAGCCACCGTCCAGCCTTCGAGACGTGTGGAACTGGTCACATCCAGGATCCGGTCTCCTTTGGGGACAGCGATCCGCATCGTCTGCAGTTCGCCACGTAAAACGCGATAACTCAATTTGGCCGAGGTATGAATCAGCCCTTCCCCCACGGTGACCTGCAACTGGTTGTTGACCGTGGTCAACAGATCCATTTCCGGGCGGTCGCTCACATCCGGGGCCCATGAAGCGATGACTCGATCAATCGCTCCGAGACTCACGGCAATGGCCGAGACATCACCTTCCGGCGGAGCGGGCAAAGGGACCTCCAGATGCCGCGGGCTGATCTGAATCTTCTGATTGGTCTTCGGCACCGTCAGTTGGAAGGTCGTGATCCCGACCGAAGGAACCGTTAATTCCAACGTCGGACCAGACGGCGATTGCTTGATCTTCTTCAACAGGCTGACCGTCACGGTGTATTCGCCGGCCGTCGGAAACAGCAGTTCGTAAGTTCCTGCTCCCGTCCCGCGCAGCAGGACGCTTTCTCCGGCGGAGGTTTTGATCTCCCCGACCGCTGCATCGCCGAAGTTGACGGGCAGAGCGGCCCATTTCTTCGCCAGCGCCCTGCACTCGAACGTCGCGGTGATCTCGGCGACTTCCCCTTTCACGGTTCCGACGTACGTCGCTCTGGAGATGACCGCAGCTGACTGTGGATCTGTTCCCTCCTGTCCCTGTTCGGCTCGGCGGACGAGATCGAGATACTCTTCGTAAGACAGGACGACTTTGGATTTCAGCCGATCGATTACATCGCTCAGCCGGTCGTACGGGATGTAAATCAGATGATCGACCGGACCTGGCTGAGCGCCCTCTTCCGCGGCGTCGTTTCCTCCAGCGGGTTGCTCAGCCGCCGCGTCGGTCGAAGCCGGTGTTTCCGGCGGCGTCTCTGAAGCCGCCTGGGCGTCCGGAGCAGGAGTTTCCTGGGCCTGCGTTACGGAACCGAGCATCACTACGCCCAGCCAGACTGCCATTAACGAAGCCAGCAGAGGCAGGAAGCAGGGCCGGGCAGGCACGCCGGAACGAACGCGGTTCCGGCAGCAATTGAAGCACGCAGACATGGGTTTTCCCGTGGATGGTCAATCGCGATGCAACGGGTCCGATCAGAACCGATCGGACTCTGGATATCAGAGATGGCACAGCCATCAGCTCGGACCGGCCCATGAGGAACCAGTCCAGCTCATTTCGTACGGCCATGATGAGCCGCGAAAGAAGTCACGCAGGATCGCACCACCCCCGACAGGCGAAACAAGGGGTAGTGCAACCTGGCTTTACCATATCCTATGACGCAGGGGAAAAGGAAATTGTTTCCGTGAATTCGCGGATTCGCGAAAACGGAGGCGATCCGGCAAGACCATCCGCGCGACGTGGACTGTCGCGATCGTTCAAGACTGCTGAGGTTTGTCGTCTTTGCGGAGGTAGTTCGGCGTGTAAATGCCCAGCCGCGCCGTCCAGTAGTTCATCATCGCCTCGAGCGTTCGCAGCCCGTAAGTCACGCTGCGGCTGAAGTTGATGCTGGAGGCTTCATCGAAATAACGAACGGGAACCGGGATGTCTCCCAGCTTGAAGCCGAAGCGAACCGTCTGCACGAGGAACTGCGTATCGAAGACGAAGTCATCGGAGTTCTTCTCGTACGGGATCGTTTCGAGCACCTTCCGCGAGTAAGCCCGGAAGCCGCTGTGGAAATCGCCGAGGTTTTGGCCCAGTGCGATGTTCTCAAAGGTCGTCAGAAAGCGATTGGCAATGTACTTGTAACGGGGCATGCCACCAGCCAGCGCTTCCGCGCGACTGCGAATGCGGGAACCGAGAATGCAGTCACAGATTCCCAGATGAATCAGTTGAGCGGCCAGCGGAACCACACGGCTGTCGTACTGGTAATCGGGATGGATCATTACAACGACATCGGCATCGCGTTCGAGCGCGGCTGCGTAACAGGTTTTCTGATTGCCGCCGTAGCCTTTGTTCTGTTCGTGCTGGATCACCGTCAGCCCGAGTTCCCGGGCGATCTCGACGGTATTGTCCTTGCTGCAGTCATCAACCAGAATGACTTCCTGCACCGTTCCCGGCGGAATGTCGTCGAGCGTTCGCTTGAGCGTTGCTGCCGCATTGTAGGCCGGCATCACGGCCACAATTTTCGGGCGAGCCGCCGGCTGCTCAAGTTGTTCCTCAGATGTCGTTTCCATGCGAGGTATCGTAGCCAGTAATTCCAGCGCTGCCGAGTGTGAAGAGGCTGGTTCTTCGCAGTGGAGCTGGTTCATCAGATTCGAACTCTCGGAAAGGGAAACTTCAAACGGAGACAGCCGTTTCGCGGGGATTCGTACTGGCGGCCACGCGGACGGTGTTGCGTCCTTCGTGTTTGGCCTGGTAAAGGGCATCGTCGGCCGCTTCGATGAGCGAGTCGACCGTCATGGCCTGTCGCGGGAAGCAGGCCAGACCAATACTGACGCTGATCAGAATCCGTTGTTTCTGATGCAGGACAACCATGCGGCTCGTCGCGAACCGGATCGACTCGGCGATTCGACTTGCCCCCTGCATCCCGACGCCGGGAAGGAGAATCGCCATCTCCTCGCCGCCATAACGGGCGACCAGAGGACAGTCGGTCGAACGGACTTTCTGAGATTCACCCTCCAGTAACCGGGCGAACTGACGCAGGACTTCGTCGCCGGCCTGATGTCCGTAACGATCGTTGATCGATTTGAAATGATCCAGATCGAGTAGCAGGAGCGAACACTCGTTGCCGTTTCGTCGAGCGGTTTCGAGTTCTTTGACGATCCGCTGATCAAACGTGCGACGGTTCGCCAGTTCGGTCAGTCCATCGAGGCTCGCTTTGCGTTCCACGGAGACGCGATCGACCACTCGGAGAAGCGCTTCGGCCAGGAACTCACCGGCCCACAATGCCAGCGACACCTGCATGCGGGAGAACACGCCTTGATCTTTCCGCGTCAGACAGAGAATGCCGATCAGCTTATCATTCTGATACAGCGGCACGGCCAACGCGCGACCGAGCAGGCTGGTGACTCCGGCTTCCTTCAACTGTTTCGGATTGAGGCTGCCTGTCAGGCCGCTTTCCCGGCTCCAGCGGGCGATCCGTAATTCGTGATCTCGCCACAATCCTTCCACACCGACCTGAAGGCCGGTTCCCTGTCGACAGATGGCCCGGGGATGACGTTCGTTGCCGCCGGAGAACAGAATCAACGCGCCCCGATCGGCTTCCACCAGACTTGTCAGCCGTTTGACGAAGTCATCGAGCAATCGGGTCGGGACGTCGTAGTATCGATCCGCGATAGTCCGCAGGGCAAGTTTTTCCTGAGTCAACTTGAGTAGCTGCTGTTGATCGACGGCGTTCATGCGATGCCGAAGCAACCCGGTGACCTGATCGAGCATTCGCTCCGCAGCTTCCTGCTGACGATGCAGTTCGGCATTTCGCGGGAACAGCTGCGTCACCGCGATGACACCAAACGTGCCATGCTGATCGGTCACCCCCAGCAGATGAAGTTCGCTGATTCGGCGTCGTTCGTCGATCGAAAGACAGCGGACGAACTGCGAGTTGTAGAGTTCCGCGTCGGTGATCCGACAGATGCGGTCCTGCAGGACACGATCGATCCAGCCTTGATCGAAGACCAGCTGATCAAGCGTCGGCCGGGACAGGCCTCGCTGGGCATACAGGTCCACGCCGCGACCATCGTAGGTGAAAAAAGCTCCAAAGCCGGTGCTTGTATGCGGGATGAACTTTTTGAGAAGAACTTCGACGGTGCGCATGGGGTCCGTCTGAGCGAAGAGTTCCGCCAGCAGGCCGTTCTCGACCTTCATCAGCTGGCGTTCACGCTGGGCGGAGGTGAGTTCGCCTTCGAGCTTTTTCAGTTCGGCGAGCAGCCCTTCCTCGCGATCCTCGCGTCTGTACTTGTAGTACAGATAAATCCCGTACTGAAATGCACAGATCAGGGACAGCGTGGCCGCGAGACCAAACATTTCTCCCAGGACCGCGAAACGGTATATGAAATCTGAGATCGTCATCCAAACCACTAAGACCGATCTTTCCGCTCGTTACGAGGACGTCCATTACCTTTTACAGGAGCGCATTCACTCGTGTCGCGCTGGCTTGAACAAGTCCGATCGATAGGAAGATTTCCGGTCGATGCAGTCTCTGATCACCTTTGTTCCTGGCCCGACTCAATGACACGGCGACTGTACGAATCTCCTTCAAGGCTAGCACGACGAAGTCCTCCTCTGTCGGCAAGACTTGAGGAATCCCGCCCTCGGCAAAGTCACTTTACTCCCAGTGGTCGATATAATCGCTGTGACCCCTATAATGCCGTCGGCCTTGAGCGATTCTCGCTCCCAAAAGAACGGTCGCAGCGATTTTCCCGCCTCAAGATTCCGTCCTATTCCTGCTCTTTCAGCCCGAAAGTCGAGCCGAACCATGTCATCAGAAATCGGAAACAGCGAAATCCCACTCGACGAAACCCTCGAATTGCGAGGTGTCGTGGTCCGCTATCCGGGCTTCTGGAGTGTCGAACGAACAGAGGACGACGAGAAGCTCTCGGTGACGCTGAACAGCACCGGCACCACGTTCTGGATGCTGACGATCATTCCCGGCCCGGTCGATTTCGGAAGCGTTTTCGAGGCGGCGATCAAGTCCTACGAAGAGGAATACGAAGACGTTGACGTCTACGATCGCCTCGACGAAGAACACGCCGACTGGATCCAGCAGGAACTCGAACTGCAGTGCCACGACCTGGTCACGAAAGTCGTCCTGAACGTGATGCCACTGGAAGTCTGCTCGCTGTTCATCCTTTATCAGGGACTCGACTCCGAACTCGACAACCTCCGCCCTCTGCTCGATTCAATTACCAGCAGTGTTCGTATCGATCCTCAGCAGCTGTTCTAGGACTCGCACCACCAGATCGCGTGAACACGGGTGGCCCCTCAATCCGTACAGTCATCGTCAGCCACTGACACAGACATTCCTGTCTGTGCAGATCAACTGTCGCAGCGGTTTCGGCCCTTAAGTCCACAGGGGTGGCCGGATCGCTCAGACGCGTGCGTCTGAGTGGCAAAGCCACAAGAGGTCGCTGACCGACGGACTTTGTCTATTCGGCCAGACTCCCATCAAGATTCTGGGTGGTCGCTTTAGGGAGTAACAGGCGCTCAAGACAAGCCTCCTGTTGCTCCTCAATACAGAGATGAATCTCTGTACCATCCTTTTGGGATCAGGCCGACGAAGTCCTCGAGCGGCCCGGATAGCTCTGCGATCTGGACGGCGAGGAACGCGGGATTTATTGTGGCGAGGGTTTTGCGGTTTTCTGCGAATTTGATCGGGTATAATGGAATCTTCGGGAAGTTTGTCTGACCAAGGAGGTTGTCATCAGTTTACCCAAGGAATTTCGCTACACATCACAAGATGCTCGCCGTGTGAAGAGCGTCTACGACACGCTTGACGAGAAGAACCGGCGGCGGTTTGCTGCCTCGCTCGCGACGGTTCTGCCGCACGGCGGTGTCTGCTACGTCGCCGAAGTGCTGGGTTGTGCCGAGAGCACGATCTACGTCGGGCTCAACGAACTCGATGAGCTGGAAGACGGAGACCCGCTCGAAGGTCGAGTTCGTGCTGAGGGAGCGGGCCGCCCTCAAAAACCAAGTCCTGCCCCGAGCTAACGCCCTGCCTGCTCGAAGTGGTCGCTGACAACACGGCAGGAAGTCCGGTTGATGAGAATCTCAAGTGGACTCATCTCCCGTTGACGCAGATCGTGCAGAAACTCGCTCGGCGCGGGATCCGTGTCTGCCGTAAGACCATTCGCAAGATTCTGCGCTCTCTCGGATTTCGCAGTCGGCGTCTGGTTAAGTCGGTCACACTGTCTCCCAGCCGAGATCGCGACGCCCAGTTTCGGAAGATCAGCCGGCTCAGCAAGAAGTACCGTCGACGTGGCGATCCCGTTTTCAGCCTCGATAGTAAGCGTAAAGAGCAACTGGGCCGCATTTATCGGGAAGGGATGGTCTGGGCCGATGGGCCGGCTCAGGTGCTGGACCATGCCCTGCCGGCGTACGTGGAAGGCGAAGTGACGCCGCACGGTTTGTACGATCCGTCGCGCCATCTCGCGCATGTGCACATCACAACCGGTTCAGACACGGGCGAGTTCGCCGTGGAGAGTTTGCGACGGTTCTGGCACAAGCACGCCGCCGAGGATTATGGTCAGGCGAACTCGATGTTGCTTCTGTGCGACTGTGGCGGCAGCAACAGTTTCCGATCGCACGCCTTCAAGTCCCATTTGGGTGAGTTGGCTGCGGAGTTGAAGATGTCAATTCGGGTGGCTCACCTGCCGGTGTACTGCTCGAAATACAATCCGATTGAAAGGAGGGTGTTCGCCCACGTGGAACGAAGTTTTCGGGGGCGGATCTTTGGTGACGGGGCGTCAGTGGCTCAAGCCGTCCGGGAGACTGAGCTGTGCGAGAAATCGGGCCTGACCATCACGGCCAGCGTGATTGACACGGAGTACGTGCCAGTGCGGCAGTCGCGACGGAAGTACGATCTCAGCGACCTGGCAATCACTCACGACCGCCACTTGCCGGACTACAATTACGTCATCAAGCCGAGAACCCTCTGAGCAATAAATCCCACGTTCCAAGCCGTAGGAGAATGCCGTTTGGCGAGGGGAAAAGTTCAGCCCTGCCTCGTCTTCCCGCAGAGAAAGGCTCTCACCAATCACCCGGTTCAATCGCATCCTCCGACGGCTGCGCCGCCCCGAAAGAATCTTTCGGGGCCACCCCTCGACTACGCTTGCAGTGCATCTGCACGAGGCTTGTCGGATGGCTCAGACGCGTGCGTCTGAGTGGCAAAGCCACAAGAGGTCGCTGACCGACGGACTTTGTCTGTTCGGCCAGTCTCCCATGAAATCGTTCGCAAATACTTCTCCAGCGAAACACTGCTTCTTCCTGTGACTTCGTCACCCAGACGTGCACGTCTGGGCCATCCCGATTCCGGGTGTTATGAACTATTGACGTCCAATCCCGTCCTCCGACGGCTGCGCCGCCCCGAAAGAATCTTTCGGGGCCACCCCTCGACCATGCTTGCGCCGCATTTGCACGCGTCTCCCTGAACTCTTTCACGCTCATCGGTGTCGTTCTGCCGGGCCGATCTACCAACCGGCTGGCGATCTCCGTAGTATTACGAAGAGCCGGACGGGTGCGTCGTCATGACCGCTCCGTCGGGCTCCGGGACACCATATCTGAAATGATTTGCGCTGAAAGACGTGACATGATTATCGTGATGCGACAGGATGCTTCGCGGGAAGCCGCAGAGGATGTCGCCCGTCGGGTGGAAGCTCTGGGACTCAAACCCCATCTCATCTTCGGGGAAGAACGAACCGTCGTCGCCGTGGTCGGAGATGACCGGCGGAAAGACCGGGAGAAGTTCGAATCCTGTGCCGGCGTCGACAAAGTGCTGCCGATTCTCGCTGAGTACAAGATCGCTTCTCGCGAAACCAAGCCCGAGCCAACCGTCATTCGAGTGCAGGACCTCGTCATCGGAGACGGGCACTTCGGCGTCATCGCCGGCCCCTGTTCGGTTGAGAGCGAAGAACAGATCATGGCGTCCGCCCGAGCGGTCAAAGCAGCCGGCGCTCGCGGGCTTCGCGGCGGAGCCTTCAAACCGCGCACAAGCCCCTACTCGTTCCAGGGCATGAAAGAAGATGGCCTGAAGCTGCTGGCCGCCGCCCGGGAAGAAACAGGTCTGGCCGTCGTGACGGAAGTCATGACGCCGCACCATGTCGATCTCGTCGCGAGTTACGCCGATATCATGCAGATCGGTGCCCGCAACATGCAGAACTACCATCTGCTGCAGGCGGTCGGTGAATGCGATCGCCCGGTGATGCTCAAACGCGGGGCATCCGCGACGATGGATGAGTTCCTGCTCGCCGCCGAGTACATTCTCGATCAGGGGAATCAACAGGTCATTCTCTGCGAACGCGGCATCCGCACGTTCGAATCCCACACCCGCTTCACACTGCCTCTCGCTTCGGTCCCTTACCTGAAGTCGAAGACCCATCTGCCGATCGTCGTCGATCCCAGCCACGGCACGGGGCACGCCAATCTGGTTCCTCCCATGTGCTCCGCTTCGGTCGCGGTGCAGGCCGACGGCATCATCGTGGAAGTGCATCCCGATCCGCCAAATGCCATGAGCGATGGTGCTCAATCGCTGACCTTCTCGGGATTCGAAGAGACGATGAAGCAGTGCGGCAAGATCATCGATGCCCTCGGCATGACGCTCAACTGACCCCGGTTCCCTGCAACGGGAGCGTGATCAGAAGTTGTACGGCGTCGTCAGACCATCCATTTTGATGATCTCCAGATCGCTGACCTTCACCTTGCGCAGCTGACGAAGTTCGTCGTTGTCCCAGCGATCGTCCGGAGCTCCGGAGACGAACCAGTCGCTGCCGTTGTCGGCCAGGATCATGCCGTAGCGTTTCAGGCAGGTGAGAATCACTTTCACATCGTCGGCGTAGCCGGTCAGGTCGAAGTCTTTCCGTAATCGGACGCGCATTCCCAGAGGTGGCAACAGCGGATGTTCGTTGCTGCTGGCCCAGTGGGACGCGGGTGACACGAATGCGCGTCGCGTTTCGGCCAGCGTGAAGCGAATGGCGTGTCGGATCTCCTTCAGTTCGCCGACTTCATCGTAGCGGACCAGACCGGGAAAAATCGGCAGGCCGGCGGCATCGGCGCTCGTCCAGCCTTTCGGGCGAACGGTATTGTTCTTCAGATCGAAAATCGCTCCGCTGTCCGCGATCCAGCGAGCTCCCCCCGCCTGAGGAAACGCCCGGAACAGTTCGTAAAGCACCATATTATCCCGATCGATGATGATGGCGTGCCGGTCGCCGCGGTCGAACGGATCCCCCTCGACGGGCGTGTCGAACGGAATCGGGAACGGCCCAGGATCGCTCTGGTCGCCGTACGCCTGATAGTCCACCGTCACCTTCGGCTCATCGCCCGGCACGACAATGTACGGAATGCCGATCTTCGAACCTTCCCAGGTGCCGGACCCGAAGTCGGGATGCAGATGCCCGTCCAGACCAATGAAGGCGAGGATCTGGTCAGAACTGGGATCGACCGGCGACTCATCCACCCGCTGATTCCACGGATCGGAATCGGGGAAGGGACGGAAGCCGTTCAAAGAAGCCCCCGGCCCGTACAGGCTCGACTCTTCGCTCTTCGGTGCAGCGGTTTCAGAGGACACAACGGAAACTGCACGCGACGTTTTCGCGGGAGCATCAACCGGAACCTGGTCGTACTTTGATTCGTACCAGACCGCCTGCGTTTCGGCGGGCGAACTCGCAGGATCCTCGCAGCCGCTGTTAAGCAGCGCGATCAGTCCAAGGCCTATTCCGGAGAGAAGCTGTTTCATCAGTCGTCCGCGATACGAAGTGGGGCGAGAGCGAGATGCGTCGATTCTAGGCCGCCGGGACACCGCGCGGGCAGGCGAAAAGGGCTCCCATGTCCAGTTCTGCCGGATATTCCACCTGATATGACGATTATGTCCATCGCAAGCCCGGACCAGTCGGATGAGGACACCGGACTGCCCGAAGTTTCCTCCTGCGTGACCTATCCATGTCGAGAAAACATGCCTATGATTTTCCAGAATCACGGCTCCCGCCGCTCTTCGGTTGAGTTCTCCCGAAGAGTTCATGGATCTGCCTGTTCGGCGCCCCGAAGCGGATGCCCGTGCGGATCGCCAAGTCCTCCAGTTGACGTGCTGCCACGACTATGCCATCACAGAAGTTAGACGATCTCAGAAACATCGGCATCATCGCTCACATCGATGCCGGGAAAACCACAACCACCGAGCGGGTCCTGTTCTACACCGGGGCTTCGCATCGGATGGGGAACGTCGACGACGGAACGACGACGACCGACTTCGATCCGGATGAAGCCAAGCGCGGCATCACGATTTACTCGGCGGCCATCACCTGCTTCTGGAAAGACAAGACGATCAACATCATCGACACGCCGGGGCACGTCGACTTCACCGCCGAAGTCGAACGTTCGCTGCGCGTCCTCGATGGAGCCGTGGTTATCTTCAGCGCCGTGGAAGGTGTGGAAGCTCAGAGCGAAACCGTCTGGCGACAGGCCGACCGGTACGATGTTCCCCGCGTCTGCTTCATCAACAAGATGGACCGGATCGGAGCCGACTACTACCGCACGCTGCAGCAGATGCGGGACCGACTGAAGGCTCGCCCGGTCCCGGTCACTATTCCCATCGGAGCCGGTCCCCCACATAACCCGGAGCCATTTCGCGGCGTGATCGATGTCCTGCGGATGAAGGCCATTTACTTCGATCCCGATTCCCGCGGTCAGAGCATCTCCGAAGGCGAGATTCCTGAGGATATGCAGGATCAGGCGGAACTCGGCCGCATGGAGCTGGTCGAAACAGCCGTCGAATTCGACGATGAGCTGATGGGCAGATATCTCGAAGGCGAGGAAATCTCCGTCGAGGAACTGCTCCCCGTCCTCCGTCAGGCCACTCTCGAACGCAAGATCCAGCTGACGTACGCCGGTTCATCGTTGAACTTCATCGGCGTCCAACCGGTCCTCGATGCCGTTTCGGAGTTCCTGCCCAGCCCGCTCGATCGTCCGCCCGTTTCCGGCGACAACCATCATCCGAAGAAGCCGGCCATTGAGACCCGCGCTCCGGATCCGAGCGAACCATTCTGTGGACTCGTCTTCAAAATCGTCGCCGAGCCTCACGCCGATCTGTATTTCGTTCGCGTCTACTCGGGCAAACTCAAGAGCGGCTCGCGGGTGCTCAACCCACGAACGGGCAAAAAGGAACTGATCAGCCAGATCTGGCATATTCAGGCGGACTCGAAAGAGAAGATTGAAACCGACGTCATTGGCCCGGGCGAAATCGCCGGCGTGGTCGGTCTCAAGGAAACGGCCACCGGAGACACGATCTGCGATACGCAGAATCCGATCGTCCTCGAGACGATTACGTTCCCCGAAACGGTGATCTCGATGGCCGTCGAACCGGAAACCAACGCCGACCGAAAGAAGCTGAACGAAGTTCTGCAACGGCTCGAAAAGCAGGACCCCACGTTCCGCTGTACGATCAACGAAGACACTGGTCAGCAGATCATCAGCGGTATGGGCGAACTGCACCTGGAAGTCATCAAGGATCGCATCCAGCGCGACTTCGGCCTCAACGCGAAAGTCCACAAACCACGCGTCAGTTACCGCGAAACGATCGCCAAGCGGAAATTTGGCCGCGGCGAGTTTCACCAGACGATGGCCAACGGGGCCCGCTATGCTCAGGTCGAGATTGAACTGACACCGATCGAGCCGGAGAAGCCGGTCTCCTATCTCAACAAGCTGAAACACGACGAACTCCCGGCCGATCTCCGCAAAGGACTGGACGAAACCGGAAAGCAGTTGCTGACTGGAGTCGGTTACTACGGTTACCAGCTGATGGGGCTGCAACTCGCCGTGACGAAAGTCGATTACCGCATCGGAGAAACCGACGAAGTCGCAATTAACGCGGCTCTCAACCGGGCGTTCGACGAAGCCATGGAGGCCGACAACGTGGTTCTCCTTGAGCCGATCATGGATCTCGAAGTGGTTTGTCCGGACGAATTCCTCGGCAACATTCAGGCCGACCTGCAGGTCCGACACGCCTCGATCACCGGACAGGAGCAACGGGGACACCTCTCAGCCATCGAAGCCGAGGTGCCTCTGGCGAACATGTTCGGCTACTCGACCCAGGTCCGCAGCCTCTCCCAGGGCCGAGCATCCTACTCGATGCAGCCACTCAAATACGCCGCCGCCCCGAAGGATGTCCTCGAAAAAATGTACGGCTAAGGACATCACACCCGTAGCGGCGGCATCCTGCCGCCGTTTGGACATGGGGTGTACATTCGCTTCCGGTTGCTTCGAGCGACACCCATTCGGCGGCGGATGCGCGGGATGCCGCCGCTACAAGTGAGGTCCGCAGTCCACTCCCGTCGGGTCCGCTGCGTTCACTCGGATTGGGTGTCGTTCGATGTAAGCGAGCCGATCCGGTCGCATGAATGCGTCCTGTTTCGCCCGGTTGTAGCCGTTATGCCGCTTCTGCGACGCCGTTTACGGTGGATCTGCTTCACCCACCGGGCGAATTCATCGCCTTGTCCCGATATTACACTCTATTGTTCAGGCATGGATTAAAAGGTAAGTAACGGCACGGTGGCCCT